>NZ_JBHVHQ010000031.1:0-24381 GCF_042800135.1 Streptomyces sp. NPDC057654
GCAAGAAACCATAAGCCACACCCGGCCCTCCCGGGCCACCCAACAACTTACGGAGAGAACCATGACCACCTGGCTCATCACCGGAGCATCCCGCGGCATCGGCCGTGAGATAGCGGAACAGGCCCTCATGCGCGGCGACAGGGTCGCCGCCACCCTGCGTCGGCCCGAGCAACTCGACGACCTCGCCGCCGCGCACGGCGACCGGCTGTGGCGCGCGAGCCTCGACGTGACCGACAGCGCCCGGATCGAGGAGGTGACGGCGCAGGCGTTCGCCGACCACGAGCGCATCGACGTCGTCGTCTCCAACGCCGGACTCGGCGTCTTCGGCGCGGCCGAGGACCTCACCGACGAACAGGTCGAGGGGGCGATCGCCACCAACCTCACCGGCTCGATCCAGCTCGCCCGCCGCGCGGTCCCGCACCTCCGCGC
Organism: Streptomyces sp. NPDC057654; assembly: GCF_042800135.1. NCBI lineage: Bacteria > Bacillati > Actinomycetota > Actinomycetes > Kitasatosporales > Streptomycetaceae > Streptomyces > Streptomyces sp. NPDC057654. The sequence continues at coordinate 430 of NZ_JBHVHQ010000031.1, forward strand.
GCAGGGCGGCGGCGTGTTCGTCCAGCTGTCGAGCATGGGCGGCCACATCACCTTCCCCGGCTTCGCGATCTACCACGCCACGAAATGGGGGATCGAGGGGTACTTCGAGACGCTGGCCGCCGAGGTCGCGCCGTTCGGGATCAAGACGGTGCTCGTGGAGCCCGGGATGGTACGGACGAGCTTCTACGACGCGGCCGAGCGGGTCCCGCTCAGCGCGCCCTACCGCGGCGGCCCGGCGGACGCTCCCCGGCCCAGGGTCGAGTCCATGGTCGCCAGCCAGTCCGGCGTCGCCCATGCCGTGATCGAGGCGGCGCTGTCCGACGACCCGCCGCTGCGCCTGCTGCTCAACTCCGACGCCTATGACGCCGTCACCTCCACGGTACGAGGCCGGCTCGCGTCGCTCGTACGGCAGCGGGACGCCGCCTACGCCGCGGACGCGGAATACCCGGCGCTCAGCGGCTGAACAGGCCGAAGCCCCGTGCCGCGGAGCCATGCGGGACGGACCGGGTCCTTCGTTGCCGGTACCGCGCCGCACGCATATCGTCGGGCCATGCCTGAACTGACGTTGACGGGTCTGCGCGTCACGCTCGAAGTGGCGCAGCGCGGATCCTTCACCGCGGCGGCCGAGGCGCTCGGCTACACGCAGTCCGCGGTGTCGCGTCAGGTCATCGCCACGGAAGCGGCGGTGGGAGCCCCGCTGTTCGAGCGGCACGCCCGCGGCGTCCGGCCGACGCCGTCCGGGGAGGCGCTGCTGCGCCACGCCCGCCACATGCTCGCGCACGTGGAGGCGGCGGGACTGGAGATCGCCGGGCTCCGCGACCGTATCGCGGGCCGCCTGGCCGTCGGCGCGTACCCGACGGCGGCGGCCGCGCTGGTGCCCCGGGCGATCGCGCGTCTGCACACGGCGCACCCGGCGCTCACCGTGAGCCTCTGGGAAGCGGGCAGCCCCGCACAGCTGCGCCGCCTGCGTGCCGGGCGGATCGAGGTGGCCGTGGCGGCGGTCGGGGAAGGGCTGCCCGACTACGACTTCACAGGGCTGCGAGTCGAGGTCCTGCGCACCGGCCGCGGCCTGGGCGTGGCCGTCGCCGAGGACCATCCGCTCGCCTCCCGGGAGGAAGTCCACGTCGACGACCTGGCACGGGAGGCGTGGATCGTGGGGGCCGGCCACGAGGGCGACCCCCAGTTCGGGGCCTGGCCGACCCTCCAGGCGCCGCGCGTGGCCCACGAGGCGCGCGGCTGGCAGACGCGCCTGGGGCTCGTCGCCGCGGGCCTGGGCGTCTCGGTCCTGCCGGGGCTGGCCGCCGACAGCGTCCCGCGCGGCGTCAAGTGGCTGCGCGTCGAGGACCCCGCGTTCGTGCTCAAGAGGGAGACCGTGATGGTCACGGCCGATGACGCGTCGCCCGGCGCGCGAACCATGCTCCAGGCGCTGCGCGACGAGATCACCGCGTTCGCCGAGTGACCTGAAGGTCTCCGGGTCAGTCGGGGAGCATGGCGCGGCGGCCGGGAGCGGCGGAGGACTGCATGGTCATGCCGCCGTCGGCGACGAGGAGTTGGCCGGTGAGATACCGGGACTCGTCGGAGGCGAGGAACACCATGACGTGGCCGATGTCCTCGGGAGCGCCCAGATAGGGCAGGGCGTTGCCCTTCTTCAGGCTGTCGACGACTTCCTGGGGGAGGTTGTTCTCCAGGGCGGGGGTCACCACCGCGCCGGGGGCAATGGCGTTGCAGCGGATGTTCTGGGGCCCGTACTGCGTGGCGACGGACTTGGTGATGTTGACCACCGCCGCCTTGACCGCGCCGTACGCGGTCTGCGTCACGTCGCCGACGAGCGCGGCGACGGAGGCGGTGTTGATGACGGAGCCGCCGCCGGCGCGGATCATGTGTGGGATCGCGTGGCGGGAGCCGAGGAGGGTGCTGCGCATGTTGAGCGCGACGGCGCGAGCGAACTCGTCCATGTCCATGCGGAGCAGGTCGAGATCGGTGCGGGGACTGGTGCCGCCGACGTGGTTGCACAGGACGTGCACGGCGCCGTACGCGTCGACGGTGGAGTTGATCATGGCGGCGATGGAGTCCTCTTCGAGGACGTTCACCGCGAGGGGGAGCGCCTGGCCGCCCGCCGCCGTGATGATGTCGGCGGTCTCGTGGGCGGACTCGGCGTCGTGGTCGGCGACGACGACGCGGGCGCCCTCCGCACTCATGAGCCGCGCGGCGGCACGGCCGATGCCGCTCCCGGCTCCGGTGATGACGGCTACTTTGTCCTGAAGACGGTTCATGTTCGTGTTCCTTGCGGTGCGTTTTCCTGGTGGCGTACGGGCGTACGCACACGGACGGGTTCAGGCGGCCGACGCGGGGGCGGCGGGCTCGGCGGCGTGGGCGCCGGGCGCGGGGGACACGGCGCGGGGGCGCGGGATCGCGAGGGTGAGGAGCAGACCGACGACCGTGGCGGCCATCGCCACCACGTAGGTCATGCGGAAACCGCCCTCCGTCGGCAGCTGCGCGGGGCCGAGCCGCATGGTCATGTTCGCCAGGATGGCCGTCATGACCGCGCTGGCGGTGGAGGTGCCGATGGAGCGCATCAGTGCGTTGATCCCGTTGGCGGACGCCGTCTCGGTCACGGGGACGGCGCCCATGATGAGCGCGGGCATGGCGGCGTACGCGATGCCGACGCCGGCGCTGACGATCATCGAGGTGACGACGATCTGCCACACCTGCGACATCAGCAGCATCCCCGCGCCGTAGCCCACGCCGATGACGGCGACGCCCGTGAGCAGGGAGGTACGGGGGCCGTACCGGGCGGTGATGCGGGCGGAGACGGGGGAGAGGGCCATCATGACCAGGCCGCCCGGCGCCAGCGCGAGGCCCGCGGCCAGGACGGACTGCCCCAGCCCGTACCCGGTGGCCTTCGGCGACTGCAACAGCTGGGGCAGCGTCAGCGACATGGCGTACATGGCGAAGCCGACCAGGATGGACGCGAGGTTGGTGAACAGCACGGGACGGCGTACGGAGACCCGCAGGTCCACCAGCGGCTGGGACACGCGCGTCTCGTACCAGCCCCACAGCGCCAGGACCACGACGCCCGCCGCGAACAGCCCCAGCGTCATGCCGCTGGTCCAGCCCCAGTCGCCGCCCTTGGTGACCGGCAGCAGCAGAAGCACCAGGCCGCCCGCCAGACCGGCCGCGCCCGGGGCGTCGAACCGCCCCGGCGACAGATTCGGGGACTCGGACAGCAGCAGGGTCACCAGCAGCAGGCAGACGGCTCCGAGACCGGCGGCGAGCCAGAACAGGACGTGCCAGTCAGCGCTCTGGACGATGGCGGCCGACACCGGCAGGCCGATCGCGCCGCCGACCCCGAGCGTGGCGCTGACCAGCGAGACGGCGCCACCCACCCGGGCGGCCGGCAGCTCGTCGCGCAGGACGCTGATGCCGACCGGGATGAGACCGGTGGCCAGACCTTGCAGGGCGCGTCCCACGATCACCGGGACCAGGCTCTCGGAGAGGGCGCAGACGACGGAGCCCGCGATGAGCACGACCAGGCTGCCGATGAGGACCCGCCGTTTGCCGTACATGTCGCCGAGCCGGCCCGAGATGGGCGTGACCACGGCGGCCGCGAGGAGCGTGGCGGTGATGACCCACGACGCGTCGGAGGCTGAGGCGTGGAGCAGTCGCGGCAGCTGCGGAATGATCGGCACGACGAGTGTCTGCATGAGCGACACGACGATGCCGCCGAGGGCGATCACGGCGGTGATCGCGCCCGGCCCCCGTGTGCGGGGAGAAGAACCGGTCGACAAGAGATCTCCTTGAAGGGGCTGCGGGCTACGGGATGCGGGCCGCGAGAGAGGCGGTCTGCCGGCCACCCGGATGTTCATCATGCAACTAGTATTCACAGTACACACGTGTTGCATCATGCACAAAGAGGGGAGTGCCGGGATGACCGGCGGCGGGGATGCACGAGAATGGGACGACGCGTCGGCGCAGGAAGGGCAGAAACATGGATGAACAAGAGCGTCGGCTCAACGATTTCGAACGGGAGCTGACCCTCCTCTCCCGCCACTTCATCGCCTCGCGCGGGCCCCGCGCGCGCCAGACTCTGGAGCGCTCCGCCTACGTGCTGCTCACCCGCCTGGAAACCGGCGAGCCGCTCACCCTCAAGGAGCTCGCCAACACCTTCCACGTCGGGGTCTCCACCATCAACCGCCAGGTCAGCGCCATGATGCGGAAGGGCCTGGTGGAACGCATCCCCGACCCCGACGGCGGCATGGCCCGCAAGTACCGGCCCACCGCCCTCGGCCTGGAACGGCTCCGGGCCGACCGGGATGTCAGCATCGAAGGCGCCGCCCGCCTCATCGAGGCGACGGAGTGGACGGATGAGACGACTCAGCGCTTCCTGACGCTGCTGAGCGAGCTCAACCAGAGCATCGAGGGCCTGGTCCTGGCCCGCCCGCGGCAGGCGAGCGCCTCTCCGGACTCGACCTCGACGGACTGAGGCCGCCCCCGCGCGGCGAGCGGTTGGAGACGGCCGGCCCCGCCGCCGGGGCATCGGAGACGCCGGGGGGTCTTGACCCTCACACCGTGTCAGGCGCTGAACTCGGAGACACCATGTTCACCATCGGAGACTTCGCCCGGCACGGCCGCGTCTCGGTCCGGATGCTGCGTCACTACGACGCGACCGGACTGCTGCGCCCGGCCCACGTCGACCCGGCCACCGGCTACCGCTACTACACGGCCGCCCAGTTGGCCCGCCTCAACCGCGTCATCGCGCTCAAGGACCTCGGCTTCACCCTCCAGCAGGTCCAGGCGATCCTGGATGAGAAGGTGACCACCGAGGAACTGCGCGCCATGCTCCGGCTGCGGCGCGCCGAGCTGGAGGCGGCGATGACGGCCGCGGCGGCCCGGCTGGTCCAGGTCGAGGCGAGGCTCCGCTCGATCGAGAGCGAGGGGCAGATGCCCAGCGACGATGTCGTACTGAAGAGCCTGCCGAGCGTGCGGCTGGCCGAACTGACCGGACTGGCACTGGACTTCGACACCATCGGTCCGGTCATCCAGCCGCTGTACGCCGAGCTGTTCCGGCGTATGGAGGCGGCGGGCATCGCCCCCTGCGGGCCCGGCGTCGCCTACTACGAGGACGCGCCGGACGGCGGGGTCGTCGTCCACGCGGGCGTCGAGGTCTCCGCGCCCCTCGGCGAGGACGACGGGCTGCGGATCGTGGACCTGCCGCCCGTCGAGCAGGCGGCGACCATCATGCACCGCGGCTCGATGGAGACCGTCCTGCCCACCGTCCAGACCCTCGGCCGCTGGATCGACGCCAACGGCTACCGCTCGACCGGCTACCCCCGGGAGATCAATCTGGAGTGCCCCGACGACCGCGACGCGTGGGTGACCGAACTCCAGGAACCGGTGGACCCGGTGGACACGGCCTGAGAGCGCAAGAGGGCGCGATGGCCCGGCGCGCCCGCGGTGTCCCCGGGTCAGTCCTCGCTCAGCAAGGTGCCGCGCAGCAGCTCGATGAGATCGCCGGGGTCGGCCTCGGCGAGCGCGTCGAAGGCCCCTGAGTGCCGGCCCAGCAGGATTCCGGTCATGGCGGCCGCCATCAGCTCGGCGCGCAGTTGCGGCCGGTCGACCCCTTCGCGGACGAAGCGTTCGTAGAGGGGCTCGACGAGTCGCGAGTGCAGGGTCGTACGCGCCGCGTCCTGCGCCGCCGCGTCGCCCAGCGGCTGCACCGCGACCTGGAGCAGCGGTACGGGCCCGCGCCGGTCGGTCCGGTCGAAGACCTCGCGCAGCCGCTGCTCGTCGAAGATGTCGGTCGAGGTCGCGTCGCCCTGTTCGGCGCGCAGGGCGGCGATGTACAGGAGCGTCTTGCTGCCGAAGTAGCGCGCGATCAGGGCCGGGTCCACGCCGGCGCGCTCGCCGATGTCGCGGATGGTGGTGCGGTCGAAGCCCCGCTCGCCGAACAGTTCGCTCGCGGCCGTCAGCAGCAGCTCGCGGCTGCGGGCGGCGTCGCGGCGGCGCCCGGGGTTCTCGCCGCTCACCGCTCGGCTCCGGTGCCCGCGACGAGGTCCGCGCCGTCCGGCTCCGAGCCGTTGTGGGCCGCGCGAACCCGGTGCTCCATCCCGGCGGCCTTGACCGAGGCGCCGCGGCCCCCGGTCCGGATCAGAACGTACGAGACGACGGCGGTGGCGGCCCAGACCGCGCACCCCACCAGCCCGGCCGTGCGGTAGCCGCTCTCGGGCGGAAGCCCTTGTCCGGTGGTGCCGGCCGCTTGGAGGATGACGGCGCTCAGGGCGCTGCCGGAAGAGTATCCGATGTACTTCACGACCTGATTGAAGCTCATGGCGCTGCCGGTCTCGTGCGCGGGGACGCCGCCGACGATGAGTCCGGGCGTGACCGCGAAGCTGACGCCGACGCCGAGTCCGGCGAGGCCCATCGTCACGAATACCTCCCACAGCCCGTTGTGGGCGAAGACGAAGGTCAGCAGGGCCGCGAGGGAGAACAGGCAGCTCACGGGGAGCATACGCACCGGCGGCCGGTTGCGGACCAGGACCCGCACCACGCGGCCGGCCAGCAGGCTGCCGGCCGAGAACGGCACCAGGATCAGCCCGGTGACCACCACGGAGGCCCCGAAGCCGTACCCGGCGCTCGACGGCGTCTGCACGTACCGCGTCACCAGGGAGATCAGGAGGTACATGCCGACGCCGCCCATCACGGTGGTCAGGTGCGCGGCGAAGACCGTACGGTCGCGGACCAGGCGCAGATCGACCAGCGGATGGTCGCAGCGCAGCTCCTGCACCACCCAGCCGGCCAGCAGCAGCACCGCGACGGCGGCCAGCGTCAGCAGCCGGGGCGATCCCCAGCCCCACTGTTCGCCCTGGGTGAGGGAGAAGAGAAGCCCGCTCATGCCGAGCGTGAGGAGCACGGCGCCGGGATAGTCCATCGGGTGCGCCGGGCGCGGCGGGGGAGCGGGGAGGACGACGGCGGCGGTGACGAGGGCCACGGCGGTGGCGATGACGGCGAACCAGAATCCCGCGTACATCCCGAGGCTCTGGGCGAGCAGCCCGGTGACCGGGTAACCGACGCCGACACCGGCCGCTGTCGTGAGCGACAGCGTCGACAGCGCCGACCGGGCCCGCTCCGGCGGTACGGAGTCACGCGCCGTGGCGATCGCCAGCGGCACGAGCCCCATCCCCACCCCCTGCAACGCCCGCCCCACGATGAGGTAGGCGAACCCGAGCGGCAGCGCCGCCAGCAGACTCCCGCCCAGTACCACGGCGAGCCCGGTCAGAATCACCCTCTTGCGGTGCGGACCGTCCCCCAAGCGCCCCATCGCCGGCGTGGCCACAGCCCCGACCAGCATCGTGACGGTCAGCGACCACTGAGCGTCGGCCGCCGAGACATGATCCACGGCGGCGATCGTCGGAATCAGCGGCGCCCCGAGGCTACTGATGATCGCGACGAGCATGCCGAGCGACACCAGAACGGGAACCAGGGCCCGCTGCCGCCGGTCGGAGGGGGTGGAGCCGGATATCGGACGCACGGTATGGACTACTCCTGTCGTCAGGCGATGTCATCGGATGATGTCTTCAGCTGATGACAAGAGTGTCTCACCCGGGCGAACGCGCACCGACGGGGGGAGCCTGAGCCGGGCAACGGCCCCGGGGACGGGAACGGGAACGGGAATGGGAAAAGCATTGGCGACTCCGCGACACGGCCCGACACCCTGTCCGCATGGCCCACATGCTGATCAGAGAAGCCGAGACCGAGGACTGGCCCGCCGTCTGGCCGTTCTTCCACAAGATCGTTGCTGCCGGGGAGACCTTCACCTATCCGGCCGATCTCAGCGAGGAGCAGGCCCGCGACTGGTGGCTCCTGCCGGCCCCGAACCGCACGGTCGTAGCCATCGACGACGCCGGAACGGTCCTGGGCACGGCGAAGATGAACAACAACCACATGGGCAACGGCTCCCACATCGCGAGCGCCAGCTTTATGGTCGACCCGGCGCACTCCGGGCAAGGCATCGGCCGAGCTCTATGCGAGTACACGATGGAGTGGGCACGCGCGGCGGGCTTCCGGTCGATGCAGTTCAACGCGGTCGTGGAGACGAACACCCACGCGGTGAACCTGTACCGGTCCCTGGGCTTCGAGGTACTGGGCACCCTGCCAGAAGGCTTCCGCCACCCCTCGAAGGGCTACGTCGGCCTCCACATCATGCACCGCGCCCTCTGAGAGCCCGGTGCTGACCGAGGTTGCTTTCGATGGCGGCGACGTAGCGTGTGATGGAGTGGTCGCGAATGCCGTCCGAGGCGGGCGCGAAGGCGTCAGCGGTCAAGCCCTTCGCCCGGTCCGCGAGGCCGCCGAACAGGCCCATGGTGTCGTGGAGTTCGCCGTCGGAGTCGATGTACTTCAGCGCCTTGACATGGGTGAAGGCGGGCTCGGGCGGCAGCTGCGGCACGATGTCGTTGTTGTTGACGAAGCGGAACATACGGTCCGTGAAGCCCTTGTCGTACGCACCGGCCAGCAGCCGGTCGCAGGTACGGGGCTGCCCGTACGTATAGACGCCGTCCGCCCGCAGCCGCGGCTCCTCCAGATACATCCGCGCCCCGGCGAGCATCGCGAGCGCGCCGCCGAGGCTGTGCCCGGTGAACCATACGGTCTGGTCGCCGGTGCGCAGTTCGGCCAGGGTGTCCTTGACATCAGGAAAGATCGACTGGAGGGCTTCGGCGAACCCGTAGTGGATGTAGCCGGTCCGGTTCGGGCCGGGCCATGGGGGAGTGGTGGCGTCCGAGAGCCAGTCGCGGATCTGCTTCGGCTCCGTGCCGCGAAAGGCGGTGATGATCATGTCATCGCTCGCGATGGTGTACGCCTGCGTGTCCTCCAGCGGAAACGGCGGCGTGAACCGCGTCGTGTGATGACGCACCTCGTCGAAGCCCCAGGAACGTGCCTCGGCTTCGATGGCGGTTTCGTCCTTGTAGGCCAGGTCGGATGCCTTGGCCAGCCAGTAGGCCATGGGCAGGCTGTAGCCGGCGGTGGTGCGGTGGTCGATCGAGGACGGTGCGGTCACGGGCGATCCCTTCACTCGGCGCGGCGGCATTCCGATGCGCCGCTCGGGGGATCTCTGCGCACCACCGACCGATTTGACGCACTGTTCCCCCTTTCGGGCGACCGACTGCGCCGACCCGGTCCAACGGACGCCACGCCCCCAAGGCCGTAGGGTCCTGGTGCCATGCCCACCGTCATCGTCACTCTCGCAGTGGCTTTCACCGGTTACATAGCGACCTACGTGAACAACCTGCGCCTCTCACAGCGCGAACGCCGCCTGGAGCGGGTCAACCGCCAGTTGGCCGAGTTGTACGGTCCCCTCCTCGCCCTCGTCGAAGCCAACCACCGCGCGTACCGCGCCTTCACCGGGCTCCATCCTCGCGACGGCGACCGGAACCTCTTCCAGCACCACCCCGACCGGCCGGGCGACGAGCCGCCCACCGAGGACGAGCTGACCGAATGGCAGAGGTGGGTGCAGGCGATCATCCTGCCCAACCAGCGGGTCATGCGGGAGGTGCTCACCACCAAGGCAGACCTCCTGATGGAAGCCGAGATGCCGGGGATGCTCCTGGAACTGTACGTCTTCACGGCCATCGACGAACTCGAACTCCCCGGGTGGTCCAGTGGCCCCCGCAAAGAACTGCGCCAGGAGTACCCCACAGGCGCGATGACCCACTACGTCCGCGACTGCTTCAACAGCCTCAAGGCCGAACAGACCAAACTACTCGGGCGCCGTGGTTGAGCGTGACCATCGACATCGGCACCGGCACCGACCCGCAAGCCGGCACTCCGGCTCCGTGACCGCGAGGTCGTCGACCAGGGGCGTGCGCAAATTGGATTCTCCTCGCGTCAAGGGAAGACGGGAAAGGCCCAGGCGTAACTCTGGGATGCGTGATCACCGAGCTGATGACACCCAAGTCCGTGGCCCCGTGGCCCCGCGGCCTTGCGGCGGGTGGCGCTGGCGGGGGAAATCCGGTCGACAGGCGACCCGCGACGCACTGTGATGTCCCTGGCTGCTCGCCGCATGGGGCGGGCCGACTTGAGGAGTTGTTCTTGTCGATCGGGAGAACCTCGGATGCCCGCCCTTTGATCGATGCTGCGCTGGTCCGAAGCCTGGTCGATACGCAGTTCCCGCAGTGGGCCGGAACGTCCCTGGAACTGTTCGACCCGGCCGGCTCGGATCATGTGATCTACCGGTTGGGCGCGGAGTTGTCCGTCCGGCTGCCGCGTCATGTCGGTGCTGTCGGGCAGGCCGGTAAGGAGTCCGAGTGGCTGCCCCGGCTCGCCCCGCATCTGCCTCTGGCCGTCCCCGTGCCCGTGGGGGTGGGGGAGCCGGGCTTCGGCTATCCGTGGCCGTGGGCAGTGTGCCGGTGGCTGGACGGGGAGGTGGCGACCATCGAGGCACTGGCCGATTCGTCCGAGGCCGCCGTCGAACTGGCCGGTTTCCTGAGCGCCCTGCGACGGTTCGAGCCCGATGGGCTGCTGGACCACGGCGCCCGCGAGGAACTCACTGCCCGGCCGCTGGCCGACCGCGATCGGGTGACGCGGGCCGCCATCGCGGAGGTCTCCGGTGCGTTCGACGCCGCGGCCATGACCGAGCTGTGGGACGCGGCGGTCAGCGCCCCCGGGTGGGACGGTCCTCCGGTCTGGGTGCACGGCGATTTCCACACCGGCAATCTGCTGATGGCCGACGGCCGTCTCAGCGCGGTCATCGACTTCGGCGGGCTCGGCATCGGCGACCCGGCCTGCGACCTGATGATCGCCTTCACCCTGATGTCGGCCGGGAGCCGAGCCGCTTTCCGTGCCGCGCTCGGCGTGGACGACGTCACCTGGCTCCGGGGCCGCGGCTGGGCGCTGGCCACGGCTCTGAACGCCTATACCCACTACGCCACCGTCAACCCCCGCGTCGCCGCGCAGACCACCCGTCAGATCACCGAGGCCCTCATCGGCTGAGCTATCAGGACAACGACACACCGCTTCCTGGAGTGCGCGGGCGAACCCGGCCATGCCCCGAGTGGGGGAGGGACAGAGCGCCGCGCTGCTTGGGCTCAGCCGGAGGGCATATCCGTACCCGGATCCGTACCCGGAAGCCGCGGTTGACGACGCACCGTCCCTGATCGAGGCCGGCCGCGCCCCGGCATCGACGGGAAACTGCTGCCGAAAACTTCTCAGCTTGTCTTTTAACCTCTGTTCGCTTGGGTCTGCGGATGCCTCTTCGGCACAGCATGGTTTCTGATCACACGGTAGGGGAGAGCTGTTCGCCCACCCATTCCGGATTGGGGTTGGTGTGTGGCCGACCCGCCACGACGACAGTCGGCACGGTCTCGTTGCCGTCGTTGGCTGCCCTCACCGCTGCGGCTGCTGCCGGGTCTCGCCAGATGTTGACCCAGTACAGCTGGCGGGCTTTGCGGCCCAGCCGGATGCGCAGTCGGATGCAGTACTTGCAGCCCGGCCGCCAGAAGACGACCGGCCGGCCGTCGGCCGCACTGCGGCGTTGTGCCTCCTGCGCACCGATCGACCTCGGGAAGATCAGGGGCGAGTTCACGCCGGCGAGCGCCAGGAATGCCACCAGGAGTGCCGCGGCCGTGCCGGGGCTCCCCTTGAAGATCAGCCCGGTTGCGACGGCTGAGCTGCAGAGAACAAGCAGTATCGGCAGGATCCAAGCACGCATCATGGTGACGCAGGCTATCGATGAGTCGAAATACTCCTCGAACTAGGCCGCTCACCTGGGTGTTCGCCGGACGCTGAGGCGGCCTTCAACTGATCATGTGCTCCAACCAAGGACACACGTGACCACGACGAAGGCCGTGAAGGTGAGTTTGCTGCCTGAGCCTGTCCCGGAGGAAGCGTGACGCCATCGAGAACGGCTCCCGCTGGATGCCAGGTTGCAGCAGACTCATTCCCCCACGGCCTTCGTGCTGGTCAGGTGCGTCTTTGGTCGGAGCACAGGATCAGACGAAGTCCGTGTTCACGTCCCGGGAATCCTCATTCGGGCGATCATGTTGGGGTCATAGTTCGAGGCCGACAAGACCCGCCGTTTAGCCGAGCTGGTAGTCGAACCAGATGCGATGCGTGCCGTCAGCATCGACGGCCATCCCTCCGGCCCCGGAGATCCCGACCAGCTCGCCGGTGCCGCTTGAAGGCACGATGGTGAAGAACTCCGCTGTGCGGTCGCTGCCGGATGTTGTCGCCGAGTGCACGAAGTTGAAGGACCCCTCCCGTCCCTGCATCGATCCTTCGAACGACTCCATGGCCACATAGGTGCCGACGCCTGTCGACTGGTCGAACGCGGCAGTGAACAGGGTCGCCGAATGTCCCACGACCTCTCCCTCGAAGTGTTTCTCCATCGTCGCGACACCTACCGGCAGTCCAGTGGACACAGCAGGCTCGGACTTCAGCTCAGCCGGGACGAACGCTTTGACGGAAAGTTGCCGTAGCTCTCATGAGCCGACCGTACCGAGGCGGTCTGACAAACGCGTCTGGGCCATTGGTCCTCGGTGCCGGGAGGCGACAGAAACCTTAGAGAACAAGCTCAGGCGTAGGCATCCTCGACAGCGGCTCGTCGCACCGCACGCAGTGTCGACCTGAGACTGTCCAGATCGGTCGAGCCGAGAGCGAGGCGGATCGCCTGCGGCGTGTGCGTCGAGGTGGTGAACGGTTCCGCCGTCGCCACCGAGATGTGCCGTCGCGCGAGGGTGGCCGTCAGGCGATCGGCGCGTGCGTCGTCGGGCAGTGGCAGCCATGTGAAGTAGGACGAGGGGTGGCTGATGAGCGGCAGGCCCGCCAGCTCTTGTCGGGCGATTGCTTGGCGAGCCCTGGCGTCGTCGCGTTTCTGCGCTTCGAAGTGGTCCACCGTGCCGTCGTCGAGCCAGCGGCAGGCGATCGCGGTCGTGAGGGCGGGGGTGTTCCAGGTAGTCGCCCGGATCGCGCGTTCGAGGGAGGGCACCGCGGACGGCGGGGCGACGACGAAGCCGACCCGCAGGCCGGTGGCGACGTTCTTGGACAGTCCCGAGACGTAGAGGGTTATGTCCGGCGCGATGGCGGCCAGAGGCGGTGGAGGGTCCTCGGCCAGGTAGGCATAGGAGGCGTCCTCGATGATGAGCGCACCGTGCCGGCGAGCGATCTTGACGAGGCGGGTTCGGTCGGCTGCCGGCATGACCCAGCCCAGGGGGTTGTGCAGGGTGGGCATGGTGTAGATCGCGCGTACGGGGCGGACCGCGCACAGCTTCTCCAGGGCGTCGAGATCCGGCCCGCCGGCGGTTGTCGGTATGGGTTCCAGTTCGAGGTGAAAGGCGCGCGCGAGCACCTTGAAACCGGGATAGGTGAGCGCGTCGACCGCGACGACGTCGCCGACGTCGAGCGCGGCCATGACGGTGATGGCCAGGCCGTGCTGCGCGCCGTTGGCGATGATGACGCGATCCGCGTCTGTGGTGATTCCCCGACGCGTCAGGTGCCGTGCGATCGACGCTCTGTCCTGGGGGCGCCCGCAGTGCGGCTGGTAGCGCAGCAGCGAGTCGAGATCACCGGAGGCGGCCACCTCTCGCAGTGCCTGCCGCAGGAGATCGGCTTGGCCGGGCAGTGATGGATAGTTGAAGTTGAGGTCGACCGCGTCCGTGGCGACGGCCTGCTGATCGATGCCGTGACCGGCGGGAACCGCGATGTCGCGTACGAACGTGCCGCGGCCCTGCTCCCGGCTCACCAGGCCCATCGCTTCCAGCTCCGCGTACACCCGGGTCGCGGTCACCACGGCGATGCCCTCGCGGGCGGCGAGCCCGCGGTGCGTCGGCAGCCGCACACCCGCGGCGATCCGTCCGGCCCGGATGTCGGATGCGAGCGCGTCGACCAGCGTTTTGTATCGCGGGGCTGCCATGCACCGAATTGTATCCATGACAATTCTTTGACCGTCATGTTCGTGGGTCCTTACCGTCAAGCCCCACCCCGCTTATAGCCCGGCTCATACGGCCTATGCGGCTTATACGGACGGAGAACCGCCGTGCACATCGCCATCCTCACCTTCGAGGGCTACAACGAGCTCGACTCCCTGATCGCGCTCGGAGTGCTCAACCGCATCAAGACCGACGACTGGCGCGTCACCATCGCCACCCCTGCCCCCAAGGTGACCTCCATGAACGGAGTGGTCATCGAGCAGATGTCCACTCTTGAGGAGGCGTGCGCCGCTGACGCCGTCATCGTCGGCAGCGGCATCGCCACCCGCGAGGTCGTCGAAGACCCGGCGATCATGAACGTCCTGCGCGGTCTGGACCCATCGCGCCAGCTCATCGCGGCGCAGTGTTCCGGCGCGCTCGTGCTGGCCAAGCTCGGCCTGCTCGACGGGATTCCCGCCTGCACCGACCTGACCACCAAGCCGTGGGTCGTCGCCGCCGGCGTCGAGGTGCTCGATCAGCCCTTCTACGCCAAGGACACCATCGCCACCGCCGGCGGATGCCTGGCCTCGCACTACCTCGCCGCCTGGATCATCGCCCGCCTTCAGGGCAACGACGCGGCCGAAGGCGCGCTGCACTACGTCGCCCCGGTCGGCGAAAAGGAGGAATACATCGAACGCGCCTGGCGCAACATCACTCCCTACCTGCCCGTTCCCACCCCGGCGCTCGTCTGAACAGCGAACAGCGAACAGCGAACAGCGAACCGCGGGCAGCGACCGGCTCGGTACCGCCTTCGCCGCAGAGAACCTGCCGGGCGGGGGCAATTCGGGCGTGGCTGCGCTGCTGCCGCACGGCCACGCGCCGGCTCCTCCACCCGGAACCCGGACTTCCACGCGCTCGGCCTCCAGACCGCCCGGCCGGGTGTAGCGGCGGACGTCCTCGCGACGGCAGTGCGCGGCGCGGCACGGTACGTACGGTCGAGAAACCGCACCTCGCCGCCGTCAGGACGTACGTGTCACGTGTTGTCTGCACCAGGACGACGAGGCTGTCGTCGTCAGGGCCTGGGTACGCGTTTCGGGGCGGTCCACGCGACGTCGTCGACCGCGAGCCATGGCGCGGTCGAAACAGCCGCAGGGGTCACCCCGGTGAAGGCCATGACGTCCCGGTGCAGATGGGACTGGTCGGCGTAGCCGCTTTCGGCTGCCACCGAGCCGGCGCTGTGCCCCGCGGCGAGGCGGTGGGCCGCGTGGTCGAAGCGAACCAGTTGCGCGGCGCGCTTGGGCGTGAGGCCGATCTGCGAGCGGAACCGCGCCCACAGCCGCTTGCGGCTCCAGCCGACCTCTGCCGCCAGCGGTTCGACGCGGATCCGCCCTCGGCTGGTCTCCATCTTCCGCCAGGCGTAGGCGACTTCCGGGTCGACCGCCCGGCCTGCCGCGTGGGCTCGGGCGAGCGCGGCCTCCGCGACGGTGAACCGCTCTTCCCATGAGGCGGCAGCGCGTAGGCGTTCATGGGTTCGCGCGGCGTCGCGACCCCAGAGCGCGTCGAGAGCGATCATCTCTCCGCCCGGCTCAAGGGCGGCCCCCAGTACCGCATGCGCGATCACCGGCGACAGCCGTATCTGTAGGCAGTCGATGTTCCGGCCGCGCACGTGAACGCCGCCGGGCGCGAGCCCGAAGACGACGCCGTCGCGTTGCCGCCGCCCGTGGACGTTGTCGACGATCAGCCCGTCGCCCAAGTCGACGGCCACGGTGACAGCCGGATACGGGATCACAGGAAGGTCGAGAGGGACCGTGCTCGTATCACGGAATCCGGCCATGGCGACCCCGGGCAGCCGGCCGAGTCGTGTCGGAGTGCTGATGTCCCACCTCGCGGCAGCCTCTCGAATTCCCCCGGCAGGTCGCATGATTTCAGGTTACGGGCCGACTCTCCTGGTTCCGCGAATCGTCGCGACATTCGTCCAAGACGCGCCCTCGGCCGTGCGGCAACACTGACGTCCCGCCAACCACCCCGGAAGGGACTGTTTATGACGCGCTGCACCGTCGACCCGTTCACGTCGGCCGTCGAGCCCGCCGCGGCCATACGCCGTAAGGAGGTGAGCCCGCTTGAGGCGGCCGACAGCTACCTGGAACGGATGGACGAGCTCGACCCCCGGCTCAACGCGTTCTGCCACCGGGCCGACCAAGACGTCCGCAAAGCCGCGGGCGAGGCAGCCGACGCGGTCGTACGCCGCCGCATCGCCCGAGGACCTGCCGCCGTTCCACGGCGTCCCGCTCCCGGTCAAGGACTTCCTCGACGTGGCCGGCTGGCCCACGACCTACGGGAGCGCCTGCGCCGACCCGGCGCCGGCCGCGGCATCGGCCCCGGTGGTGCGCCGGTTCACGGACGCGGGGTTCGTGCTGCTCGGGAAGACCACCACCTCCGAGTTCGGCTCCGTGTCGTTCACCGAGAGCGAGGCCCTCGGCATCTCCCGTAACCCGTGGGACCCGGGCCGCTCGCCGGGCGGATCGTCGAGCGGCGCGGGCGCGGCCGTCGCCTCCGGAATGGCGCCGGTCGCGCACGCCGCCGACGGCGGCGGCTCGATCCGCGTACCGGCCTCGTGCACCGGTCTCGTCGGGCTCAAGCCCACCCGCGGTCTGGTCACCGACGCGACCGTCCACTGCGAGGGCATGGCGACCAACGGCGTGCTCACCCGCACGGTGGCCGACTCGGCGGCCGCCCTGGACGTACTCGCCCGCCATGATCCCGCCGCGTGGTGGTCACCGCCGACCCCGCGGCGCCCCTTCGCGGACACGCTTATGACGGCCCCGCCGACCGGGCTGCGGATCGGGGTGCTCGTCGATCCGCCGATCGCCGGGATGGACGTCGACCCGGCGTGCCTGGCAGCGGTCGATACGACGCTACGGACCCTCGAAGCCGCGGGTCACGACCTGGTGGACGTGCCCCTGCCGCTGCCCCCGACCGTTGAGTTGATCGCGGCGTTCACGACGATCTGGAACACCGCTGCCGCGGGCATCCCGCTCGCCGACCCGGACCGCGTCGAGCCGCACAACCGGGCCCTGCGCGAGGCGGCGCGCGCCGTCGGCTCCTGGACCTATGCGGAGGCCGTGCAGCGCACCCAGCGTCTGTCGCGGCGTGTCGTCGAAGCGTTCGACGGCAGTTTCGACCTGCTCGTCACGCCCACGATGGCGTGCCTGCCCCCGCCCGTCGGCTTCTGGCGTACGGGCGGCGGTGACGACGACCCGCTGTCGCCCCTGCGCAAGTGCTATCCGCTGGGCGTGTTCACCTCGCTGTTCAACGTGACCGGCCAACCGGCGATTTCGCTGCCGGTCCACCACGACGACACCACCGGTCTGCCCGTCGGCGTCCAACTCGTCGCCGCGCCATGGCGGGAAGACCTGCTGCTACAGGTGTCGCGCACGCTCGAACTCGCGCTGCCCTGGGCGGGACGCCGACCGGCTGTCAGCTGACGCCCCCTCCGAAGCCTGCTTCGGCGCCCGGCGCCGTACGGCTCATGCCACTGGACGTAGCGACTTCAGGCACGTCCAGGACAGGTCCATCAGCACGTCCATCACATGCATCACGCGCATCACACCGTCAAACCCATCACGTTCCAACAGGTCCTTTGCAGAAGGGGAGTTCTGGAATGGCCGTCACTCCGATCGATCTCTACGCTTCTTTCCTCCACCTCCGCCAAGACGGTCAGGTGCACGCCGTGCGGCCGGTCTTCGCCCCCGAGCGGGACGGCTGGCAAATGATGACCTTCCATGTGGAGACCGACGCCGACGTCCATGGCGGCCACTGGGAAGTCCACACATCCGCGGACGAAGTCGTCTCCTGCCTCACCGGCGGGATACGTCTGTGCTTGCGCCCGCAGCAGCCGGGAGACGAGGAGGAGCAGATCAAGCTGGGCGCCGGAACCGCGGCCGTCGTACCGCGAGGGCGATGGCACCGCATCGCCCTGGACGCCCCCAGCGACATCATGTCCGTCACCGTGCCGAGCGGCAGCCGGCTGGAGAAGTGGACCGAGACCTGACGCACTTCACGGACCGGGGCCATCAGCGAGCCGGCGCGCGGACAACGTGGTGAAAGGAGTCCGACCCCGCCCTGGGGGCGGGGTCGGCATCTGGGACGGCTCAGTGTGCGCGGTTGGCTTTGTCCAGGAGCGATTCGCGGGTGACCTCGGAGGGCTCGGTGCCCTGCACTTCCACCGCGATACCGGTGAGCGAACGCCGGAGGGCGTCCTTGGAGGAGGCGAAGAGCATCTTCTGCTTGACCTTGGCGGCGTCCGGCGCCCACGAGATGAAGATGATGCTGTTGCGCTCGCCCCCGTTCTTCTCGAACTTGAGGTCGTAGACGGCCCAGCGGCACTCCGTATCCGGCAGGTCGGCGATGAAGTCGTCGTAGTCGGCTGAGCTGGAGACCTTCTCGACGGTGATCTCCGTGTTGTCCTTGTTGAGGTTGAAGATCACGTAGCGGTGCTTCTTGCCGAGCTTCAATGCCTGGTATTCCTGTAGGCAGACGTCGTTGACCGCGACACCCGATGCCATGATGCTCCTCCACCCCTGAGTCATTGCACTCCGTCGGGGCATGTTAACGAAGAGTGATGGACTGGTGGCTCACATCGGACGTGAGTGCAGCCGAACCGGCCCCTCGGGCCACTGGGCTCCCTGCCGCAGCGGGACCCACAGCGTGCGCAGCGGCATCACCGCCGGGCCGTCGGGCTGTTCCACCTCGACCTGGGCGTCGATCTCGTGCCAGCCCAGCCGTATGTAGAGGCCGGCCACGTCCGCTCGGCAGAACAGGAACGCGAACTCCGGGCCCAGCGTCCGGGCGTACTCAAGAGCGCCGTTCACCACCTGCCGCGCCAGTCCGCGGCCCCGCTGGTCCTCCGCGACGCCGATGCCGCCCAGACCCACCACGTCCATCCGGCGCCCGCCGACCGACAGCGGCAGGACGACCAGCCCGGCGTGGGCGACGAGCCGCCCGTCCATCCTGATCCCGAAGTGGTGGTCCTTGAGCCTCCAGACCAGACCGCATTCGGCGACCCTGAACGGATCGACGGCGTCTCCGAAGAGCTCGGTGTTGTCGTGGGTTTCCAAGCGGGTCACAGTCGTCGTCATACGCGCATGATGCCAGCCGTTCTCACCGGTAACCGTTGCGCGGATGTCCCGAGGCCGGTCTGCCAGGCGACGACGATGAGCCCGTCTCCGCCTTTGGATCGCTCGGGAATCCAGTGAAACCACGGCCCGTAGCGGCCTCCCGGCGGCAGAGGCGGACGCTCCGCGTCCAGTGGCGGCGCCGTTTTCCCTGCCGCCGCGTCCGTCTCCTCACGCGGCACCTTCGGCAGCCATGTCATGGCACCGGGCAGGGCCCACCCCGCCCTCGCCGTGCCTTCACGCAGACGGCTCCGTGCCGATAGGGCTTCCGGTCAGCCAGGCGAGGATCCGGTGCAGTTCCTCGGTGTGGGCCGCCGGGGCGAAGTCGTCCTCCACGGCCGCCAGGAAGACCGCGTCGATCATCGTCACGATCCACCGGGCCACTCGCGGTGGCTCGAAGGCGAGGGCGGCGCCCTCGCGTGCCATCCGCTGCAACAGCGCAGTCAGGGCGGTCAGCGTTCGCTGCTCGTCGGCGGCGAGCAACGCGGCGAACTTCGCGTCCCGTTGCGCCTGTAGCAGTGCCGCGGCCGTCAAGCCGGGTACCAGCGGGTCCGCCAGGTCACCGGCGAGATGGTCCACCAGCGCGACGACTCCGTCCTGCGCCCGTTCGGCTGCCAGCGCCGCCTCGCAGACGGCGGCGTTGCCGGCCAGGTCGTCGGCGAACAGTGCGTGAAAGATAGCCCGTTTGGTCCGAAAGTAGTGGAACAAGGTCCCCGACCCGATCCGGGCCCGGCGGCAGATGCTCGCCGTCGAGGTGCCGTCGACCCCGTTCACGGCGAACTCCTGTGCCGCTGCGGCCAGGATCTCCGCCCGCTTACGGGCGTGCTGCTCGGGATCAACGGTGCGCATACGCAGAGGCTACCGTATTAGTGGAGTGTGCCCTCCAATAAAGATCTTCACCTGCTACGGAAGGTGGAGCCGCGGCTCTGCTTCCGGTTCTCGCCGGAGGGGGCTGTGAGGCGTTTGCCAGAGGTCACGCGCTGAACTGCCCGTAGAAATCGCGTGGTTCGACAGCCCAAGCTCTTTGGCTTCTCTTGCCGGGAAGCTGACAAGGTAACTAGAGTGACCACTCTGTTAATCTCGTAGAGCAGCGATACACCGGACCGCACGGGAGGCGCAATGCACAGCAATCGGACCCCCGACAAAGGGATCAGCCGCAAGCAGTTCCTGGCCGCAGCGGCGGCTCTCGGGGTCGCGGGGGCGACCATGGCGGCGACCCCCGCTGAAGCCGCCGAGCCCGCATCCGCCTCAGCGGCGGGAGCGGACAGGCACTCCGTGCGCTACCGGGGCGTGTGCTACACGGTTGGCGCCGGGGAGACGCCGGCGACCGCGTACAACGCCGATCGCATGCGCGAGGACGTCCACGCGATCAAAGAGCAGTTGCACGCCAACTCGATCAAGGTCACCGGAGACGGCGTCGACCGGCTGACCACCACGGCCGAAGCCGCGGCGCAACGCGGACTGCATCTGCGCATCGAGCCCACCTTGGGGGACCGCCCGCCGCAGGAGATCCTCGATCACCTCGCGGAGACCGGTCGGTACGCCGAGCGACTGCGCCGAGGCGGCGCGCGGGTCGAACTCAGCGTCGGCTGCGAGTTCTTCCTGTTCGTACCGGGCATCGTGCCGGGTGACGACGCTGTGGAGCGGATCAACAACCTCACCAGCGGAAACTTCGACCCGCAGCGCATGCAAAAGGAACTGGCACGCTTCACCGCACGCGCCGCGAGAACCGGCAGGTCGGTCTTCCGCGGGCCGCTGAGCTATGCCGCCGCCCAGGACGAAGACGTCGACTGGAACCTCTTCGACATCGTCGGCATCGACTACTACTCCAACCACCCCCGCCGCCAGGATCACGTCCGGGAGCTGCGCCGTTATCTGCGCCACGGCAAGCCGGTGACGATCGCGGAGTTCGGCACCTGCACCTACAGGGGCGCCCCGGCCAAGGGCGGCATGGGCTGGCAGATGGTCGACTACTCCAAACACCCTCCGAGGATCAACGAACCTCTGGTCCGCAGTGAGCAGACGCAGGCCGACTACCTCTCCACGGTGTACGACGCCTGCGAGTCGGTGGGCCTGTACTCGGCGTACGCATACGAGTTCATCACCCCCGACGCGCCGCACTGGCCCAAGGACCCCTGCCACGACCTCGACATGGTCAGCTACAGCATCGTCAAGACGATCCAGGACACCCCCGGCGCCCCGGAGTCCCCCTGGCACTGGGAGCCCAAACAGGCATTCCACACTCTCGCCCGCCACTTCGCGCGCGCCGCTTCGCACCATCCGACGATCGGCGCACCATCGCCTGGACCCCGCTCATGACGCACCTCGGCGGCCACCATGAACTGGCCCCCCTGCACACCCGCCTGGCCTCTCTCGAAGGGCTCATCCACCTGAGCCAGGAGTCCTCGTGAACAGCTACTGAGCAACCACAACTGAGCAACCGCAACGGCTGAGGAGTTCCTCGCGCGCCGGACACCGCTCACGCAGTCGACCGGTCCCCGACCTCCGTCAACCTCCGTCGCCGACCGCCCTCAACACTGTGGCTCCTGCCAGGTCGCGCCAGATGCCGGCTCAGTCCAGCCGGTGGGTGCCACGGCCCGGCCGGAGACGCAGCCGCCGTACGCGGTACTTACAGTCAGGTTGCCAGAAGGCAACCGGCCGATACCGATTTCCGCGGCCCCGTCCAGCGGCCCCACAGGCTCCTTTCGGACCCCATCCCCTGGGAGATTTACCCTACCCGCCCGACCCGGGCCAGAGTACATTCATGGCCGGGGAGGAGATTCGGCGTGGGGGAGCGTGAATTGCCCGGTCGACGGCGTGGGCGCACAGCACACCTGGAATCTCGCATTCCACAGGACAGGTATAGCGGTGGCGCCACGATTCCCCGGACATCGCCCTGGGCCCCATGATCACTCAGGCTGTCGCCCCCGCGTCATCACCGAATTGTGAGAGAGGTTCTACGTGTTACCTGACCCCAAGCCTGCCGGACCTCCGGCCGCGGAACAGGGCCCGGCCGACGGGCGGCCGACAATCGCCGTGGTCGGGGGGAAGCCCAAGATTGTCCAGAAAGCTCACGAACTCGGGCTGAGCGTGGTGTATATCCAGAATCCGGACGAGTACGACCGGGCCCACTGGCCGTATGTCGACCAGGCGCTGCTCGTCGACTACGCGGATACGGAGCGCATTCTGCCGTTGGTGCGGTCGCTGCACCGGAGCTTCCCGTTCCAGGCGGTCATCTCGCTGTGGGAACTCGGACTCCTGCCCGCAGCGAAGATCGGCGACGAGCTGGGACTCGGCGGGAATTCACTGGAGACGGTGGAGATGCTGCTGGACAAGTCGCGCATGCGCCGGCGCCTCAACGCCATGGGCGTCAGCCCGGTCGCCGCCGAGGTGGGCAGGACCGAGGACGATCTGCGGGCGTTCGTCAAGGCCAACGGGCTGCCGGTGGTGGTGAAGCCGATCGACGAGGCCGGCAGCATCGGCATCTTCGCGGTGCGCGACGAGTCGGACGTGGCGCCGGTCGTGGAGCGCTTCCACGCCCTGGGCAAGCAGCTCGACGCGAAGGACCTGGCCGGGGACCTCGACCGGTTCCTGATGGAGGAGTACCTGGACGGCCCCGAGCTCAGCGTCGAGACGCTGAGCTTCGACGGGCGTCACGTCCTCATCGGAACGACCGACAAGGTCAGCACCGGCACGGGCTTCATCGAGACCGGCCACTCCCAGCCGAGCCGTCACTCGGAGCCGCTGCTGCGCGAGGTGGAGAAGCTGGTGGCGGAGTTCCTCGACGCGGTCGGGCTGCGCCACGGCCCCGCGCACACCGAGGTCAAGCTGACCTCGCGGGGCCCGTCGATCATCGAGTCGCACAACCGCGTAGGAGGCGACCGGATCAGCGACCTGACCCAGATCGCCTATGGCATCGACATGGACCGCTACGCGCTCGCCGCCCCCTTCGGTCTGCTCGAACCGCTCCGCCGCTCCCCGGCCCCGGTGGCGGGTGCGGCGATCCGCTTCCTCACCCCGCCGCCGGGACGGGTGACGGAAGTGACCGGCGTCGAGGAAGTGGCCGACGACCCCGCGCTGTACGACCTGGTCGTCTCGGTCCGGCCCGGGGACGAGATCCCGCCGCTGTCCTGGAACGACAGCCGGGTCGGTCACGTCATCGCCAGGGGCGGAACCGCCGATGAGGCGATCGCCGACTGCGAGCGGCTGCTCGCGGCGGTGCGGATCCACGTGGAGCCGATCACGTGAGCAGCGCGGCCACCGAGCGGCCGGAGGGCGAGGACCCGCCGTTCCGCCACACCCTGCGCGAGCTGCCGGCGCGGGTATGGATCGTCAGCCTCGGCATTCTCGTCAACCGGTGCGGCAACTTCCTGCCGGTCTTCATCGTCCTGTACCTGACCAGCAGTCAGGGCTACTCGGCGGGGCTCGCCGGGCTGGTGCTCGGCGCCGCCGGAGTGGGCAATGTGCTCGGCAACGCCGTCGGGGGATATCTCGCCGACAGGCTCGGCAGACGCTGGACCATCGCGCTCTCGGGCGTCACCTCCGCCGTGCTGACGGCCCTCGTCCCGGCGCTGAGCACGTTGTTCCTGAACATCGTCGTGGTCGGCCTCATCGGGGTCGCGTCGCAGATCTACCGGCCGGCGGCCTCGGCCCTGCTGGTGGACTCCGTGACGACCAACCAGCAGCGGGTGGCCGCCTTCGCGGTCTTCCGGTTCGCCATGAACATCGGCGCCGCCGTCGGCGGCTTCGTCGGCGGCTGGCTGGCGACCAACTCGTACACGCAGCTGTTCCTCGGCAACGCCGCCGCCTGCCTGCTCTTCGGCGTGCTCGGGCTGCTGCTCCTTCGCGACGCGCCGCCCGGCGGATCCGGCGAGGGCCAAGAG
>NZ_JBHVHQ010000032.1:0-24051 GCF_042800135.1 Streptomyces sp. NPDC057654
CCGCTGTGGCGGGCACGGCCCCTCCCACCAGCCAGGACGCCCCGCGCGCCGTACCGGAACGCGCTCGTACCGGAACGCGCCTGTACCGGAAGAACCGCGATGCCATGCTTCGTTTCCTCGCCCGCCGCTCGCTCGGCGCGCTCGTCATCATCCTGCTGATCAGCGCGATCACGTTCTTCCTGTTCTTCGCGCTGCCCTCCGAGCCGGCCCTGATGTCCTGCGGCAAGAACTGCACGCCGGACGCGCTCGCCGTCATCAACAAGAACCTCGGCCTGGACCAGCCCGTACCCGTCCAGTACTGGCACTACATGATCGGCATCTTCGCGGGCCGCGACCTGACCGTGGGCCACTGCCCGGCCCCCTGCTTCGGCTACTCCTTCTCCAACCAGCAGCCGGTCTGGGGCACCATCGTCGACCGCTACCCGACGACGCTGTCGCTGGCGCTCGGCGGCGCGTTCGTCTTCCTGATCGTCGGCGTCGGCTTCGGCATGATCGCCGCGGCCCGGCGCGGCACGGTCGTCGACAAGATCTTCAGCTCGCTGTCGCTGATCGGCAACTCGCTCCAGATCTACTTCGTGGGCGTCATCGCGCTCGGCCTCTTCGTCAGCGGCGGGCTGCGCATCCTGGACGAGCCGGGCTATCACCCGTTCACGGAGAACCCCGGAAAGTGGTTCATGGGGATGCTGCTGCCCTGGCTGGTGCTGTCGATCATCTTCGTCGCCAACTACACCCGTATGACGCGCTCCCAGATGATCGAGCAGCTGGGCGAGGAGCATGTGCGGACGGCGCGGGCCAAGGGGCTGTCCCGCCGCGCCGTCTTCTTCCGCTACGCGTGGCGCGGGGCGCTGGCGCCCATCGTCACGATCTTCGGCATCGACCTCGGCTCGCTCTTCGGCGGCGCCATGATCACGGAGTTCACCTTCAATCTGCACGGCCTCGGGCGGCTCGCGGTCTCCTCGGTGACCGAGACGGACCTGCCGACGCTGATGGCGGTGATGCTCGTGGGCTGCACGGCGATCGTGGTGGCCAACATCATCGTGGACGCGGCGTACGCCTTCATCGACCCGCGCGTGCGCCTGGCGTGAGCGCCCCTGTGAGCCCGCCCCGTCCATCTCAGGAGCCTGGAGAACCACCGACGTGACCACTGTGACCCAGCCCGGCGCCGCCGGTCCCGCCCCGGACGCGGAGGCGGACCAGGACGACGCGTTCCTGTCCGTACGCGACCTGTATGTGCGCTTCGGCACCGAGGACGGCGTCGTCAAGGCCGTCGACGGGCTCTCCTTCGATCTCGCCCGGGGCCGCACGCTGGGCATCGTCGGCGAGTCCGGCTCCGGCAAGTCCGTCACCAACCTGACCGTTCTCGGGCTGCACGATCCGCGCAACACCGAGGTGAAGGGCGAGATCCGGCTGGACGGGCAGGAGTTGACCGGCGCGGGGGAACGGACGCTGGAGCGGCTGCGCGGCAACAAAATGGCGATGATCTTCCAGGACTCGCTGACGTCCCTCTCGCCGTACTACACGGTGGGCCGTCAGATCGCCGAGCCGTTCCGCAAGCACACCGGCGCCTCGCGGCGTGATGCGCGGCTGCGGGCGATCGACATGCTGGAGAAGGTCGGCATCCCCAACGCGGCTCTGCGCGTGGACGATTACCCGCATCAGTTCTCCGGCGGCATGCGGCAGCGCGCGATGATCGCTATGGCGCTGGTCTGCGACCCGGAGCTGCTGATCGCGGACGAGCCGACGACCGCCTTGGACGTCACCGTGCAGGCGCAGATCCTGGACCTGCTGCGGGACCTTCAGCAGCAGACCGGTTCGGCGATCATCCTGATCACCCATGACCTGGGGGTGGTCGCCAACACCGCTGACGACCTGCTGGTGATGTACGCGGGCCGGGTCGTCGAGCGCGGTACGGTCCGCGAGGTGCTACGGGCGCCCCAACACCCGTACACGTGGGGTCTGCTGGGCTCGATGCCACGTCTCGCCTCGAACGTGGCGGAGCCGCTCACTCCGATCCCGGGCGCGCCCCCGAGCCTGCTGGCCCCGCCGCCGGGCTGCCCGTTCCATCCGCGCTGCGGCTTCGCGGCCGACGTGCCCGGAGACCGGTGCCGTACGGAGCGACCGGAACTGCCGGACGGGCGCGGCGCGGCCTGCCATCTGACCGCGGAGCAGAAGCGGACCACCTTCACCGAGCAGATCAAGCCCCGGCTGGGCTGAGGAGCGAACGCAGATGACCGAGATCCTCGTCGCCGAGGGGCTGACCAAGCACTTCCCCATCATGGGCGGCTTTCCGATCAAGCGCCGCGTGGGAGCCGTGCAGGCCGTGGACGGCATCGACCTGACTGTACGGGCCGGGGAGAGCTTCGGCCTCGTCGGCGAGTCCGGCTGTGGCAAGTCCACCACCGGACGGCTGCTGACACGGCTGCTGGAGCCGACGGCAGGCCGGATCACGTACCAGGGGCAGGACATCACGCACGCGAGCCGCAAGGCGCTGGCCCCGGTCCGCTCCGAGATACAGATGATCTTCCAGGACCCGTACTCGTCCCTCAATCCGCGCCAGACAGTCGGCACGATCATCTCCGGCCCGATGGAGATCAACGGAATCGATCCGGAGGGCGGCCGGGAGGCCCGCGTCCGCGAGCTCCTGGAGATCGTCGGCCTCAGCCCCGAGCACTACAACCGCTTCCCGCACGAGTTCTCCGGCGGCCAGCGCCAGCGCATCGGCGTGGCCCGCGCCCTGGCCCTCGACCCCAAACTCATAGTCGCCGACGAACCGGTCTCGGCCCTCGATGTATCCATCCAGGCCCAGGTCGTCAACCTCCTCCAGGAGCTCCAGCGCGAACTGGGCATCGCCTTCCTCTTCATCGCCCACGACCTGGCCGTGGTCCGCCACTTCTCGCAGCGCGTGGCGGTCATGTACCTCGGCAAGATCGTCGAGGTCGGCACCAGGGACGACATCTACCAACGCCCCCGCCACCCGTACACCCATGCCCTGCTCTCGGCCGTCCCGGAAGCAACCTTGACCGACGAGACCGAGACCACCGCCCCCCGCCAACGCATCCGCCTCGCCGGCGACGTCCCCTCCCCCATCCAGCCCCCCTCCGGCTGCCGCTTCCGCACCCGCTGCTGGAAAGCCCAAGACGTCTGCGCCCGCGTCACCCCACCCCTCGAACGCCTCGACGGCAACCACGAGGGCCACTTGTCGGCCTGCCACTTCCCGGAGGCCCCGACGATGGCGATCGACCAGGACGTGGTCCTGGACCCGGCACTGCGGTCCGACAAACCGGGGGATTGACGGGCCGGGGGCGGGGCCTCTGTCAGTGGCCTCGGGCGACGACGAAGGTGAAGGCGAGAACGCTTACGAGCGTGCTCACAGTCACGAGGAGGGTGTGAAGTCGACTCATGCCCCTTCAGTCCTCCGTGCCCCGTCAGCATCGGGAAGGGGTGGCCGTGAGGTCTGCGCCTGCCTGACGACCGCCTGTCCGATGACCGCCTGTCCGGCGCACCCCGGCGGCGGTTCGAGAACGGCGTAGTCGTCGACGGTGCGGCAGTAGCGAGTGTGCCCGGTGCGCTGAGTGTGGCGGCGCATCCACTCTTCGACCCAGTCCGGGCTACCGGAACGGATCATTTCGCCGCAGTCCTTCTCCTCACCCGTCACGCATGCGGCCCGGTACTCGGGGTGGGTGGTCGTGTCCTGGGCGATGGTGAATGGCACGTAGCGGAAGGTGCGGCTCAACGGAACTCCTCGGGGGCTGCCGGTGGGGCGGGGGCCGCCATCGGGTGAGGCACTGAGCCGTACGGCGGTGTCGGGCTTGCCGCGTCCGGCGCGGTGTTCGTGGCACTGGCAGGGCGGGAACGCGGGCAGCATCGGGCCCGGGGGACGGGCAGTGCCGGGCGTCGGCGTCTTGGACACCAGGAGCGCACCGTCGATGCCGCATGTGGCGATCAGTTGCGACAGGTGCGCCCGCGCGGAACTCTTCACACGAACCGCCCCCGGAGGGCGTCCCGGACACGGGCGATCAACGCACGGGTCGGGGCGGCGAATTCGTGGGGACGGGGGATCACTTGCGGCACGAGGAGCGCGAGGCCCCCAGCCCTGATGAGGGCTTCGAGGGAGGCGGAGTCACTGGGCTCCGAGGTCGATTATGCTCACGCCGTCTTCCGCGCCGGGAATCCCCGTGAAGGGACGGCGGTGATCGAGAGCAAAGTCTCAGCGCGTATACGGCGTCACGAGGTCATGGAGCGGGAAGCACCTCCGTTGCTATGGGTCGTGCTGCATGAGGCGGCCCTCAGGACGTATGTGGGAGGACCACACGTCATGGCGCAGCAGCTCGAACACCTCGCGCGAGAAGCCGAGTCGCCGCACATCACCATCCAAGTGCTGCCCCTCGAAGCGGGCGCTCCCGCCACGGGGACCGCGTTTACATTGTTGACCTTCGAGGACTCCCCTACGGTGCTGCACACCGAGGGACCGCAGGGAGGCCGTCCGTACGAGAACGCGAAGACCGTGGCCACCGCCGTCGGCACCTACGACCGACTGCGGGCTCACGCCCTGTCCCCCGATGAGTCGATCGCTTACATCAATCGCCTGCGTCAAGGCATGTCCAAGGAGCGGACTTATGCGTAACGGAATTAGCTTGGCGTCCACCGAGTGGGTCCGGTCGTCGTACAGCGGGCCCGAGGGCGGCCAGTGCGTCGAGTGGGCTCCCAGCACCGTGGCTCGCGGCGGCGTTGTGCCCGTACGTGACAGCAAGGACCCCGACGGCCCTGTGGTCACTGTCTCCCCCGCCGCGTGGGCGGCATTCGTCGCGTTCGCGGCCCGCAACGACGCATAAGGCCGACGCCGGCTGCTCGTACACGCGGAAGGCCCCCACTCGTCCACCGTGGGGGTGGGGACGGTGCGGGGGCCCATGAGGCCGCGTGCGGTGCGTAACCGCTCAAGTGACTAGTGGGCGAAGCCCCAGTCGAGCATCTTGGTGGCGTCGTCGAAGCGGCCCTCGTCGTCGCGGAGGATCGCGCCGACCAGCGTGCGGTTGTCGCGCTTGGCGGCGAAGACGAGGCAGTAGCCGTCCTCCGGGCCGCTGCCGGTCTTGATGCCCAGGATGCCGTCGTAGCTGCTGAGCAGCTCGTTGGTGTTGTTCCAGGTGTAGTACCGGGTGTGGCCGTTGGCCGCCGGGGCCTCGGTCTTGAACTGCTTGTTCTTCACGACCTCGGCGAACGTCGGCTGGAGCATCGCGCGCTGGCCGAGCTTGGCCAGGTCGCGGGCGGTGCTGTGGTTGTTGCCGTGCGAGATGCCGTCGTATGTGTCGAAGTGCGTGCCCTTCATGCCCAGCGCCTGCGCCTCGTCGTTCATCTGACGCACGAAGTCGGCTATCCGCGCCTCCTCGGTGGCGCCGGAGCCGAAGTTGTCGGCCAGGGCCCGCGCGGCGTCCGAGCCGGACGGGATCAGCATGGCGTGCAACATCTGCTTCACGGTCAGCTTGTCGCCCGTTTGGAGGTCGGCGGTGCTGGCGCCGGCCTTCTGGACGTAGTCCCGGTACTCCTGCTTCACCTCGATCTGACGGTTCAGCCACTCCGGGTGCTTGAGCACCACCACGGCAGTCATGATCTTGGTGGTGCTGGCCATCGGCACGCTCTCGTCGGCCTTGGCCCCGCCCCACATCGGACGCTCCTGGCTGCCGTCGCGGGCGTCCAGCAGGAAGGCGTGGTCGGCCTTGATCTGGGGAGCGGCCTGGTCCTTCGGGTCCTGCGCGGCAGCGGTCTTGCCGGCCTTGTCGTTCGCCTTGTCACGGGCCTGGCCGTCGGCCCGGTCGTGGGCCTTGTTGCCGTTCTCGGCCTTCTGGTCGTTGTGGCCGTTCTGGTCCGCTACAGCGTGCTGCGTCGCCTGGAGCGGCTGCCGCTGCACGTCCTGCTGCTGATGTCCGGCCTCGTGACCGGCCGGAGTGGTGGCCTCAGGGCTCTGCTGGCCCTTCTCGTCCACGGAGTGCGCGGTACCGGGGGTGGCCGCCTCGGCGAGACCGGCGGCGCTGATCGGCAGGGCTGCGCCGACGAGCGCGACCATCGCGACACGGACCCCGGTGCGGTGTATCCGGTTGGGACGGGCGTGGGAACCCATGGGCATCCCTTCTTCCGGCGTGAGGGACGCCGGTGCGTAGTCGAAACTAGGTTTACAGCGAACCTACTTCCGTAATGACAGTGACTGTCAAGCTGGCTTTGTCATAGCCCCGTAACAGCGCCCAGCCCTCGTGAAGGCGATGTGGAGGCACCCTGCGGGCCCTGTGGAGCCACTCGCGCGGGGTGTCCAGCCGACTCCCCTGCGGCACACCTGCCCCATCGATCCCCCTTCATTCAGGCGCTCCCACCAACTCCTGGGCGTTAAGACCGCTTTGTCGGCCCATTGCCCAAGTGTGCCCGGCTACGCAGACAGTTCTGCCCCGTCGGCCGCACGCGGCAGGGACGGACGGCCACTCCCGGGAGGACGGACTGCGCGAGATCGCGAGCCGGGGCACGCGGCGAGCCCCCACACCCCGCCGCCAGGGCTCACGGAGAGTCACACCACTCCTGCCGCCCGTAGAGCGCTCGCGGTCCGCACCCCACCACCCATGGAGCATCCGACATCCGCGCAGCCCCCGATGTCAGCGCGGTTCCCGGATATCTGCGGCATCGACGCCGCCGCGCTCGACGTGGTGAGCGGAAAATGGAAAGGGCTGATCCTCTGGGAACTCCACACCCACGGCATACGCCGCTTCGCCGAACTCCGCCGCGGGCTTCCGGGGGTGAGCGAGAAGATGCTGACGCAGCACCTGCGGGAGATGGAGGACGACGGCCTCGTGCACCGGGAGGTCTTCGCCCAAGTGCCGCCGCGCGTGGAGTACTCCCTGACCACACACGGGAACACACTCAACGAAGCGCTCGGGGCGCTCAGCGCCTGGGGCACCGAGCGGATGCGCCGCGAAGGCTTCGAAGCGGTCGACACAACCGCGGCCTCACCCCATTAGGCCCCGTATCAGGACCCGTATTGGGCCCGGTCACCCCGCGGAGCCGGACGACCCCCCGGGAGCCCGCCCGAAGTCGGTGGTCAGCCAGTGCTCAATCGACTCGTCGGGGAATGCACGAGGCGGGTAAGTGCCCTCCACTGCCGAGATATCGGTGATCCGGTCGAGCCGAAAAGTGCGCCAGTCGTCGCGGTCGACGTCGAAACCCACCAGATACCACTGCCCTGCCCGCAGGAAGTGGCGGTACGGCTCGACCAGCCGGGTCGTCGGCCGGCCGTACTGGTCGACGTAGTCGAACCGCACCCGGCCGTCCCCGGCCACCGCGTCGGCGATCACTCCGACGGTCGCCGCCTCGACCACCGCGCCGGGCTGCTGCAACACCTCCGTCGCCAGGTCGGTCGCGGCCGCGCGGCGGCGCAGCGGTCGCGGCAGGACCTGGTCGAGCTTGAGCAGGGCGCTCGACGCCACCGCCTCCTCGGGCAGCCAGGCGCGGATCAGATGCAGCCCGGCCACCAGCGCGGTGATCTCGTCGGCGGTGAACAGCAGCGGCGGGATCTTGACGCCGGGGCGCAGCCGGTAGGCACTGCCCGGCCCCGGCCGCGCCTCCACCGTGTACCCGAGCCGCCGCAGCCGCTGGGCGTCGCGCCGTACGGTACGGACGCTCGTACCCAGGCGTTCGGCCAGGTCGGCGGCGGTCCACTCGCCGCCCGACTGGAGCAGCGTCAGCAAGGTCAGGGTCCTGGCCGTCGGTTCGGTGCCGAGGCCGGGGTCCATGTCCATCTCCATGTCCATGGGCTCAGCCTTCCCGGAAAGGCGGACATATTCCGGCCGCCTCTGCCCCTAGCCTGAAGCCGCCGAAGCCGCCGAAGCCGACGCATCAACTACAAAGAAATGAGGACATCATGCGAATCGCCGTCACCACCCCGACCGGCAACGTCGGCCGCCACGTCGTCACCGCGCTCGTACGCGCCGGAGTCCGGCCGCGCGTCCTGCTGCGCGATCCCGGCCGACTCGCCCCCGACATCCGGGACGAAGTGGACGCCGTACAAGTCGACCAGTACGAACCCGATTCAGTGGCGGCGGCCACCGCCGGCATCGACGCGCTGTTCTGGGTGGACCCGCCCGCCGAGGGAACGGACCCGCTCGCCGACTACGCCCGCGCCACCGACAGCGTGGTCCGCGCCGTCACCGGCAACGGGATCGGCCGCGTCGTCTTCCAGAGCAGCGTCGGCGCCGAGAAGCGTCATGGCGCGGGCGAGATCGACGGCCTGGCACGCACCGAGACCGCGCTCGACGGCCTCGGCATCGACGTCACCCACCTCCGCTGCGGCTACTTCTTCACCAACCTGGAATTCCAGCTCGACGCCCTGCGCGCCGGAACGCTCCAGGTGATCCTGCCCCTCGACCTGCCCATGGCCTGGGTCGCGCCCCGCGACATCGCCGAGGTGGCCGCCGCCCGGCTGCTCTCCCCCGGCTGGTCCGGGCGGTGCGTCCAGGGCGTCCATGGAGCCGCCGACCTCACCTGGCGGCAGGTCGCCGACATCCTCACCGCCGCCACCGGCCGCCGGATCGGCGTCGAGCGGATCACCGACGACGCCATGCGCGCCCAGCTCCAAGGGGTCGGAATGTCCGACGGGCTGGTCGAGGCCGTACTCGGCATGTCGACCGGCCTCCGCGAGGACTTCGCCCCGGAACAGCCCCGCACCGTACGGACCACGACCCCGACCACGCTCGCCGCCTGGGCGTACGA
Organism: Streptomyces sp. NPDC057654; assembly: GCF_042800135.1. Classification (NCBI taxonomy): domain Bacteria; kingdom Bacillati; phylum Actinomycetota; class Actinomycetes; order Kitasatosporales; family Streptomycetaceae; genus Streptomyces; species Streptomyces sp. NPDC057654. Next base: position 8,743 of record NZ_JBHVHQ010000032.1, read on the forward strand.
CACGCTACGACCGCAGATCACCGACGCGTCGTCGTGAGCCCCGGCACCGTACGCACATACGTGCATACGTCACACCAGCCCAGGCGGCCTCCGCCCGCGTACCGGACTGACCCCTTCCAGGGCTGCCCCGACCCGCAACAGAGTCCCCTCGTCGTACCAGCGCGACACGAGCTGCACGCCGATCGGCAGCCCCTCCATGCTCGCCCCACTCGCCCCGCTCGCCTCACTCGCCCCGCTCGCCCCAAACGGCAGCGACAGCGCGGGCAGCCCCGTGAGGTTGAAGGGAACGGTCGCGCGCATGATGCCGCGCGCCGGGACGGTGACGCCCCCGACGTCGAACTTCGACAGGGCGTGCGGCGGAGCGGGAATGGGACATACGGGGCACAGCAGTACGTCGTAGTGCTCGAAGTACCCGGCGAACAGCGAGCTGAGCCGCTCCACTTGGCGCTGCGCGTCGAGATAGTCGGCCATCGCGATCTCCGGCGCGGCGAGCGTGCGCTGGATGACAGCGTGCAGTTCGGACTCGCGGCCGGCGGCGACCCGGCGGAAGTACGGCACCACCTCGGCGGTGAACAGCACCATGCTCAGCGCGGTCGCGTCGATGTCCGCCAGCCCGGCCAGTCCGTTCCCCAGCCCGTTCCCCGGTCCGTTCCTCAACCCATTTGTCGAGCCGGCCCCGTCCACCCCGTCCACCCCGACCGGCTCGACCGTGCAGCCCAGCTCCCGCAGCGCGTCGGCCGCCGCCTCGACCGTGGCCGCGACCTCGCGGTCCACCGGCCCGAAGGCGGGATCGGCCGCCCAGCCCACCCGCAGCCCGGCCGGCCCCTCCCGGAGGCCGTCCCGCGGGTCGACCGCGAGCGGCAGTCGCCGTACGTAGCCGTCGACGCCGTCCGGCCCCGCGAGGATCTTCAGCGCGGTCGCGATGTCCCGAACGCTGCGCGCCATCGGGCCGACGTGCCAGTAGCGGCCGGGGATTTCCGGCCAGTGCCCGGTGATCGGCACCCGGCCGCGGGTCGCCTTCAGCGCGACGATGCCGGTGTCGTGGGCCGGGCCTCGTACGGAAATGGCGACGTCACTGCCCAGTCCGAGTGGCGACATCCCGGCGGCGATCGCGGCCGACTCCCCGCCGCTGGAGCCGCCCGGAGTCCGCTCGCCGTCCCAGGGGTTGCGGGACCGGCCGGTGACCAGGTTGTCCGTCTCGGTCCAGTAGGAGAACTCCGGCAGGTTCGTCTTGGCCAGCGGAATCCCGCCGGCCGCCCGGAATCGGGCCACCGCCGTCGCGTCCTTCCCCGGCACCCGGTCCCGGAACAGCGACGAACCGCGCATCGCCGCCGTCCCCGCCACGTCCAGCGAGTCCTTGACCGTGAACGGGACCCCGTGCAGCGCCCCCGTGGCGGCCCCGTCCGACACTGCCCGGTCGGCCGCGCGCGCCGCGTCGAGCGCCTGCTCGGCGGCGACCGTCACAACGGCGTTGACCTGCGGATCGACCGCCTCGATGCGGTCCAAGTGCGCCTGCACCACCTCGACCGCGGAGATCTGCCGCGCTCCGACGAGCTCCGCCAGTTCCGTCGCGTCCCGGTAGTGGATCTCGTTCTCGCCCATCGCCCACTCGCCTCCTCGCCGCACGGACGTAAGCTGCACAGCCGCACGGAACCGTACGGAGTCATACGGAACCGTACGCACAGCAAGATCACGATAAGCGCGGAACCCGTCGCCGAAGCCACCCCGTTGGGGAAGTCACACCCGTACCGACAAGCAGCGCGACCTACCCGTCGGCCGTCGCCCCCGACCCGGCAGGCCCGGCGACCCCGCCGCTGCCCCCGCCCCGCCCCGTATCCACAATCCGCCGCTCCTCCGCGAAGTGGCACGCGGACTCGTGCGCCGCCGGACCGCCGGCCTCCCGGAACACCTCCGGCACCGCCAGCAGCGGCACCTTCTCCGCGCACACCGCCTCCGCCTTCCAGCACCGGGTGCGGAACCGGCAGCCGGACGGCGGATTGGCCGGGGACGGCACGTCGCCGGAGAGCAGAATCCGCTCGCGCCGGTCCCGCGCCTCGGGATTGGGCACCGGTACGGCCGACAGCAGCGCCTGGGTGTACGGGTGGGTCGGGTGCTCGTAGATCTGGTCCTCGGTCCCGGTCTCCGCCAGCCGCCCCAGATACATCACCGCCACCCGGTCGGAGATGTGCCGCACCACGGACAGGTCGTGCGCGATGAAGACGTACGACAGATCGAACTCGTCCTGGAGCCGCTCCAGGAGATTGACCACCTGCGCCTGTACGGACACATCCAGCGCCGAGACGGGCTCGTCGGCGACGATCACTTCGGGGCGCAGCGCGAGCCCGCGGGCGATGCCGATGCGCTGGCGCTGGCCGCCGGAGAACTGGTGCGGATACCGGTTGATGTACTCGGGGTTGAGCCCGACGACATCCAGCAGGTCCTGCACCTTCTTGCGACGGCTGCCCTTCGGAGCCACCTCCGGGTGGATCTCGTACGGCTCCCCGATGATGTCGCCGACCGTCATCCTCGGATTGAGCGAGGTGTACGGGTCCTGGAACACCATCTGAATGTTGCGCCGTACGGTTTTGAGCGCGCGCCCGGAGAGCCGGGTGATGTCCTCGCCCTTGTACAGGATCTGCCCGCTCGTCGGCCGCTCCAGGTTGACCAGCAGCTTCGCGACCGTCGACTTGCCGCAGCCCGATTCGCCGACGATGCCCAGCGTCTCGCCGCGGGCCAGCCCGAAGGAGACCGTGTCGACCGCTCGTACCGCTCCGACATGCTTCTTCATCAGGATGCCGCGCGTCAGCGGATAGAGCTTGGCGAGGTCGCGTACTTCGAGGATCGGCTCGGTACGCGCCGGGGCCGGGGCCGCCTCGCTCTCCTTGGTCAGCTCAGGCATCGGCGAGCTCCTCCTTCCAGAAGTGACAGGCGCTGGCGCGGCCCGGCAGCGGCGTGCCGTCCTCCTCGGCGACCTCGTACAGCGGCGGCCGGTCCGTACGGCAGATGTCCTGCACGCGCGGGCAGCGCGGGTTGAAGGGGCAACCGGGCGGGATCGCGACGAGGTTGGGCGGCAGCCCCTTGATCGCGTACAGCTGCTGCCCCTTCTGATCGAGCCGGGGAATCGAGTCGAGCAGTCCGCGGGTGTACGGGTGGGCCGGGCGTTTGTACAACTCGTGTACGGGCGCGGTTTCCACGATCCGGCCCGCGTACATCACCGCGATCTTGTCGGCCACATCCGCGACCACGCCCAGGTCATGGGTGATCAGGATGAGCCCCATGTTGTACTCGCGCTGGAGCTCCGCGAGCAGGTCCATCACCTGGGCCTGCACCGTCACGTCCAGCGCGGTGGTCGGTTCGTCCGCGATGATCAGGTCCGGCTGGAGCGCCAGCGCCATCGCGATCATGATGCGCTGGCGCATACCGCCGGAGAACTGGTGCGGATAGTCCCCGACCCGCTCGCGCGCCGCCGGGATGCGCACCCGGTCCATCAGCTCGACGGCCTTCGCCCGCGCCGCCTTGCGGGACATCCCCTGGTGTACCTCGTACATCTCGCCGAGCTGCGCGCCGACCGAGACCACCGGGTTCAGCGCGGAGAGCGCGTCCTGGAAGATCATCGCCATCTTCGCGCCGCGCACCTTGCGGCGCGCCTCGCGCCCCATCGTCAGCAGGTCCTCGCCCTTGAAGAGCACCTCCCCGCCCGTCACGAACCCCGGCGGGGAGTCGAGGATGCCCATCACGGCCTGCGCGGTCACCGACTTTCCCGACCCCGACTCGCCGAGCACGGCGAGGGTCTCGCCCGCGTCGACGCTGTAGGAGACCCCGTTGACGGCCTTGGCCACGCCGTCCCTCGTGCGGAACTCGACCTGGAGGTCGCGCACGTCCAGCAATGTCGTCTCTCGATCGCGATCGTCCGGCGACGGCGATGGCGGTGTCGACGCCGGGGTCGATGCCGGTGTCGAAGTCGATGTCGATGGCGTCATCCGACGTCTCCTCAGCGCAGCTTGGGGTCGAGGGCGTCGCGGACCGCGTCGCCGAGCATGATGAAGGCGAGCACCGTGATGGACAGCGCGCCGGCCGGCCACAGCAACATGTGCGGGGCGTTGCGGATACGGGTCGCGGCGTCCGAGATATCGATGCCCCAGGAGACGGTCGGTGGCTTCAGCCCGACGCCGAGGAATGACAGGGTCGCCTCCAGCGCGATATACGTGCCGAGCGCGATCGTCGCCACGACGATCACCGGTGCGACGGCGTTCGGCGCGATGTGCCGCAGCAGCAGCCGCCCGTTGCCCGCGCCCAGCGCCCGCGCCGCCTGCACGAAGTCGTTCTGCTTGATCGTCACCACCGAGCCGCGCGCGATACGCGAGATCTGCGGCCAGCCCAGCAGCACGATGAAGCCGACGACCGGCCAGACGGAGCCGCTGGTGACCACGGACAGGAAGACCAGGCCGCCCAGGATGATCGGGATGCCGAAGAACACGTCCGCGATCCGCGACAGCAGCGCGTCCCACCAGCCGCCGAAGAACCCGGCCAGGCCGCCGAGCACGCTGCCCAGCAGCGCCGCGCCCGCCGTCGCGCAGATGCCGACGGTGATAGACGCCCGCGCCCCGTAGACGACGCGTGTGTAGACGTCGCGGCCCTGGGTGTCGTACCCGAAGGGATGGCCGGGCGAGGCACCGCGCTGCGCCTTGGAGAGGTCCGCCCTGTACGGGCTGCCGCTCGCGATCAGGGACGGCCAGATCGCGATGACGACGAGGAAGAGGATGACGAGCGCGGAGATGATGAAGACCGGGTTCCGGCGCAGGTCGTGCCAGGCGTCGGACCACAGGCTGCGGGCTTTGAGTGAGGGGTCGCCCGGAGCGCCCGGCCCTCCCGGGGCCCTTTCAAGGGTCTCGGCCTCGCCGATGGCGAGTGCGGCGGTGGCCCCGTCGCCGTGCGAGACGGCTTCCTTGGGTACGTACGGCTCAGGCATAGCGAATCCTCGGGTCGAGCACGGCGTAGAGGAGATCCACGAGCAGGTTCGCCAGCAGGAAGACGATGACGAGGATGGTCACGAAGCCGACCACCGTCGGCGAGTTCTGCCGCAGGATGCCCTGGTAGAGCTGGTAGCCGACGCCGTGGATGTTGAAGATCCGCTCGGTGACGATCGCGCCGCCCATCAGCGCCCCGATGTCGGTGCCGATGAAGGTGACGACCGGGATGAGCGAGTTCCGCAGCAGATGGCGGGTGATCACCCGGCGTCTCGGCAGCCCCTTGGCGACGGCCGTGCGGACGTAGTCGGCGCGGGCGTTCTCGGCGATCGACGTGCGGGTCAGCCGGGTCACGTAGGCGAGCGAGACCAGCGCGAGTACGAGCCCGGGGAGCAGCAGTTCGCCCAGTGGCGCCTCGGGTGACACGGAAGCGGCGGCCGTCTCCCATTTCACGCCGAACACGTACTGGAGGAGGTAGCCGCTGACGAACGTCGGGACGGAGACGACGATCAGGGTCAGCAGCAGGACGGTCGTGTCCACCGCGCGCCCGCGCCGCATCCCGCTGAAGACGCCGAGCACGATGCCGATGACCATCTCCAGGACGATCGCCACGAGCGTGAGCCGCAGCGTCACCGGGAAGGCGGTGGACATCAGCTCGGTGACCTTCTGGCCGTTGAAGGCGGTGCCGAAGTTCCCTTGCAGCACCTGCCCCATGTAGTGCAGGTACTGCTTCCACAGCGGTTCGTCGAGGTAGAGGTCCTTGCGGATCTGGGCGGCGGTCGCGGGGTCGGGCGCCTTGTCGCCGAAGAGGGCGGCGACGGGGTCGCCCAGCGCGTACACCATGAAGAAGATCAGGAACGTGCTGCCGATGAACACCGGGATCATCTGGAGCAGCCGCCGGATCACATAGCGTCCCATGGGGGCTCCGGGGTTGGTGGGAGGGTCTGGCCCGGCGGGCGGTGCGGCCCGCCGGACCCCTGGCTGCCTGCGGTCAGTTGACCTTGATCTCGTTGTAGACCGGGACGCTGAACTGGTTCAGCGCGACATTGCTGATGCTCTCGGAGTAGCCCGCGCTCCCGTTCTGGTACCAGAGCGGGATCACCGGCATCTGCTCGGCGAGCACCTTCTCCGCGTCCTGGAAGTCGGACACCGCCTTCGCCTTGTCGCTCTCGCCGTTCGCCTTGTCCACCAGCCGGTCGAAGTCGGGGCTGCTGAACTTCCCGTCGTTGGACGAGGCGTTGGTGTAGTAGAGGGGCTGGAGGAAGTCCTGGATGAGCGGGTAGTCCATCTGCCAGCCGGTGCGGAACGGGCCGGTCATCTGGTGCCCGCCGAGCTTGTTGCGGAAGTCCGCGAACGTGCCGATCGGGTTGACCGTGCACGCCTTCTCGCTGCCGAGGACGTTGTTGATGCTGTTGCAGACCGCGTCCATCCACACCCGGTGCGAGCCCGTGTCGACATTGGAGGTGACGGTCACCTTGCCGCCCGGCAGCCCGCCGCCCTCGGTGATCAGCCGCTTGGCCTCCTCGGCGTTGTACGAGCAGACGGTCCCGCACAGCCCCGCCTTGTAGCCGCCCTCCGCCTTGAGCACCGGCGAGGTCCAGTCCGTGGCCGGGACCCGGGTCTTCTGGTAGATCTCGTCGGTGATCTGCCGGCGGTTGATGGCCATGGACAGGCCCTTGCGGACCTTCGCCATCCCGCTCTTGGACCACGCCTTGTCGTACATCGGGAAGGACAGCGTCTGGAGGATGCCGGCGGGCTGATTGATATAGCGGTCACCGAGGTCGGCCTTGACGTTCCTGAGCTGCTGGGCCGGGATGTCGTCGGCGAGGTCCAGGTTGCCGGCCTGGAGATCGGTGTACGCGGTGTTGCTGTCGGTGTAGACCCGCAGCTCGACGCCGTTGTTCCGCGCCTTGTCGTCCCCCGGGTACTCGTCCCACTTGGCGAGCCGCATCACGGTGCCCTTGTCGTACGAGCGCACGGTGTACGGGCCGTTGCCGATGGGCTTGTCGATCCAGCCGTCGTGGTCGTCGAAGAACGCCTTCGGCAGCGGCGAGAACGCGGCGTAGCCGAGGGTGTCGGGCCAGGTGGAGAACTTCTGGTTGAGCCGGACCGTGAACGTCCGGTCGTCCTTGACCGCCAGCCCCGACAGCGTCTTGGCGCTCGGTTTCCCGGAGTCCGGATGGGCCTTGTCGTAGCCGTCGATGTACTGGAAGAAAGAGGCGTTCTTCTGCTTGTTGCCGAGCGCCGCCCCGTAGTTCCAGGCGTCCACGAAGGAGTGCGCCGTGACCTTCTCGCCGTTGCTGAAGGTCCAGCCGTCCTTGATGGTGATGGTGAAGTTCCGCTGGTCGGAGGTCTTGATCCGGTCGGCGATGACGTTGACGGCCTTGCCGCTCCTGGGGTCGTACTTCTTCAGCCCCCGGAAGATCATGTCCAGTACCTTGCCGCCCTGGACCTCATTGGTGTTCGCGGGCTCCAGCGGATTCTGCGGATCGCCCCATGACGCCCGTACGGCCCCGCCCTTGCCCACGCTCCTGCCGCCCCCGCAGCCCGTAGCGGCCAGGGCGACGACGACCATCACCCACACGGCCCACTTGGCGCGCGTGGCTCCGCGCATGAAGTGCCTCCTCCGGGTCCCAGGACTCGCTTAGGCCCAAATAACACCCCATGCGGTTACGCAGTGCATCTTTACGGCTGCCGTACGTGTGCCTTTGGCCGGGGAAACCGCCCGTACGCGTGAGGCGGGGGGCGCGTTGCCACTCGCGGACGGCGGCGGGCGGCGGGGGCGGCGCGGGTCGCGGGGGCGGCGCGGGTGGCGCTAGGTGGCACCGCCTGGCGCCAGGTGACGCCAGGTGACGCCAGGCGGCAGCAGGCGGCACCATTCGGCGCGCCAGAGGGGGCTGCGGCGGCGCACGGCGCCGCGCTGACACAACTTGATGCAGCTTGACGCGAGCGCATTTCAGCAGGTCATAGCGGGTTCACGGGTGACACTCCACAGTTCCCCCGATCGTGGGGTTGCCACTGACGCCAGAGTGGTGCCACTATGACATCACGAGGTCAGCGGCCCGCCTCTCCGAAAGGGGCGGCGCAAGGCTTCAGAGCCACAGAAGCCCAGCCCGGAAGATCCAGAAGAGCCAAGAGGACGGGACAGCCATGCCTTCTTTCGACACTCCAGCGACGATCTCGGCCACCGCCCACGTGGAAGCCGGATCCATCCGGTTCGTCGCAGCCGACCGGCTCGACACCGCCGTCGAGGTACGGCCCCGCGACCGCGCGAAGGACCAGGACGTACGGGCGGCCGAGCAGACCGAGGTCACATACGAGAGCGGTCTGCTGACCATCAGGACGCCCAAGCAGCGCAACGTCATCGGGCGCACCGGCACCGTGGACGTGACGGTCGAACTGCCCACGGGCTCACAGGTGGAGACCACCGGAGCCTGGGCCCAGGTCCACGGCGAGGGCCGGCTCGGAGAGGTGCGGGTGCGGACCTCGTCGGGCGACGTCCGCCTCGGCACCACCGGCCCGCTGTACCTGACGGCGACCCACGGCAGCATCACCGTGGACCGCGTCGAAGGCCCGGCCGAGATCACCACCAGCTCCGGCAGCCTGCGCGTCGGCACCATCGACGGCGCCGCCACCCTGAAGAACACGCACGGCACCACGACCGTCGGCGACGCGCGGAGCGACCTGCGGGTGAGCGGCGCCGACGGCGACATCTCCATAGAGCGCGCCGAGGGCTCGGTCACCGCCACCACCGCGCACGGCACCCTGCGCGTCGCCGAAGTCGCTCGCGGTGCGGTCCAGTTGGAGACCTCCTACGGAGCCATCGAGATCGGCATCCGCGAGGGCACGGCGGCCTGGCTCGACGTCGATTCGCGCTCCGGTCATGTGTACAGCGCGCTCGCCGCGACCGGGAGCCCGCGGAAGTCCGAGGAGACGGTGGAGGTCAGGGCCCACACCCGCTACGGCAACATCGACATCCGCCGCTCCCGGGCCGCCTGACACCTCAACCACCGCGCGAACCAGCCCACTTGGCCGCGAACAACACCTCCGATCGGGACAGCCCATGCCTTCACCTGTCATGCCCACGACCACATCCACGTCCACATCCACGTCCACATCCCGGCGGGATGACGGCCGCCAGCCGCCCGCCGTCTCCACCGCCGATCTGCGCAAGTCGTACGGTGACAAGACCGTTCTCGACGGCATCGATCTGCGGATCCCGGCCGGCACCGTGTTCGCGCTGCTGGGGCCGAACGGCGCCGGCAAGACCACCACCGTGCAGATCCTGTCCACGCTCGTCGCCGCCGACGGCGGCCAGGCGCAGGTCGCGGGGCACGACGTGGCCACGGCGCCGGACGGCGTACGCGCCGCGATCGGCGTCACCGGCCAGTTCGCCGCGCTCGACGACCTGCTCACCGCCGAGGAGAACCTGCTCCTCATGGCCGACCTGCTGCGCCTCGGCAAGCGCGAAGGGCGCAAACGGGCCAAGGAGTTGCTGGAGCGGTTCCAGATCGCGGACGTCGCGCACAAGCGCGCCGCGTTCTTCTCCGGCGGCATGCGGCGGCGGCTCGACCTCGCCATGACGCTGGTCGGCGACCCGCAGGTGATCTTCCTCGACGAGCCGACGACCGGACTGGACCCGCGCAGCCGCCGCACGATGTGGGAGACCGTGCGCTCACTGGTCGCCGGCGGCGTCACCGTCTTCCTCACCACGCAATACCTGGAGGAGGCCGACCAGTTGGCGGACCGGATAGCGGTCCTGGACGGCGGGCGGATCGTCGCCGAGGGCACGGCCGACGAGCTCAAGGCGCAGATCCCCGGCAGCCATGTCCGCCTGCGGTTCACCGGCCCCGACGAGTACGAGCGGGCGGCCGCCGCCTTCCCCGGCGCGGCCCGCGACGACGAGGAGCTCGCCCTGCGCGTGGCGGGCGACGGCGGGCTGGACGCGCTGCGCGCCCTGCTCGACCGGCTCGACGCCGCCGGCGTCCGCGCCGCCGACTTCTCCGTGCACACCCCCGACTTGGACGACGTGTTCCTGGCCCTGACCGGGGACGGCGCCACTCCCGCTACCGCTACCGCTGCCTCCGCCTCTGCCACCACCGCCGCGTCCCACGCGAAGGAGCCCCTCCGATGAGCACCCTCACCTATGCCGTGCACGACTCGATGACGATGCTGCGGCGGAACGTGAAACACGCGATCCGCTACCCGTCCGTGGGGCTGGGCAGCGCCATGACGCCGATCCTGATGCTGCTGCTGTTCGTGTACGCCTTCGGGGACTCGATCGGCACCGGTATGGGCGGCGGCCGGGACGCGTATCTGAACTATCTGACGCCCGGCATCATCATCATGGGCGTGGCCGCGGGCTCGATGTCCACCTCGATCGCGGTCTGCTCCGACATGACCGAAGGCATCATCAACCGTTTCCGCACCATGAACATCACGCGCTCGTCGTTCATGACGGGCCATGTCCTGGGCAGCGTCGCCCAGACGATGGTGTGCGCCGTGCCGGTCGTCGGCGTCGCGTTCGCCGTCGGCTTCCGCTCCGGGGCGACCCCGCTGGAGTGGCTGGCGGCGGCCGGCTTCCTCGCGGTCATCGCCTTCTCGGTGACCTGGCTGTCCGTGGCGCTGGGCCTGATCTCCAAGACCGTCGAGTCGGCGAGCAACAAGCCGCTGCTGATCCAGTTCCTGCCGTTCCTCGGCTCGGCGTTCGTACCGGCCGAATCCATGTCGCCGGGCCTGCGCTGGTTCGCCGAGTACCAGCCGTTCACCCCGATGATCGAGACGCTGCGCGGCCTGCTCACCGGGACGGAGATAGGCAACAGCGCCTGGATAGCGCTGGCTTGGTGCGCGGGGATCACGCTGGTCGGCTACGTCTGGTCGCGGTCGCTCTTCAACAGCACGACCAAGCGCTGAGTGCTCCTCGGGGCGCGTCCAGATCGCGACGGCGAACCGGAGCGGGACCGGCCCTAGGAAGCCCCGCCGCGCGGCAGCGGCAACGGCAGAAGGGCGACGATGTCCTCCGCCGGCCGACCGGAATGCAGGCCGATCAGGTCGGCGAGCAACTCGTCCAGGGGTGGCCAGGGGAGGTTGCCGTGGTCGTTGTAGAGACTGATGAGGCCGTGCATGGCGGTCCAGAGCATGAGACCGGCCTGCCACTGCCGCTCGACCGTGGAGCCCGTCCGTTCGGGACCGGCGACGGCGGCCAGGGAGGCGACGACGGATTCGAGGAGTTCGGCCCCGTCCCCATGGGTCGAACCGGGGACGGTATCGGCGGCCATCCGTCCGCCGAACAAGGTCCGGTAGTGACCGGGCTGTTCGACTCCCCAGTGCACATAGGCCGCGCACCGCGCCACGAGGTCGGCCAGCGGGGTCGGGGCGGATGCGGCGGCCTCGTTCATCCGGCGGGCCAGTTCGGCGTAGCGCAGCCGCAGAACGTGCTGGATCAGCGCGCTCAGGTCCGGAAAGTGGCTGTAGATGCTGGCCGGTGCGACGCCGACCTCGCGTGCGACCTGCCGGAGGGTCAGGGTCTCCGGGCGGTCGAGGGTGGCAAGCAGCTTGGCGGCGGCGTCCACGAGCTGGTCCTTGAGCACCTGCCCCTGGCCGCGCGGGTTACGGCGGCGGGCGACGGCCCGCTCCTGAGGCGGCACACCGGCCCCCTTCCGACCTCGACACCTTCAACAACGACTGTTCACTTTACAGCCCCGACCCGCCTTGACACCGACTGACCAACACTCGTTTACTTACTTCACCAACAGTTGTTCAGTCATAGCGAACGGATCAGGGATCACCATGCGCATTGCGGTACTAGGCGCGTCCGGACAGGTCGGCGGCCTCGTCGTCGACCAGGCGCTGGAACGCGGACACCACGTCGTGGCGCTGGCCCGCACCCCGGGCAAGATCACCGCGCCCACGGCGCGCCGGGCCGAGATCCGGCAGGCGGACGTCTTCTCCCCCGAGACCTTCCCCGGCCTCGACGATGTCGACGTGGCCGTCTCGGCCATCGGCGTCGGCAAGGGCGACGGCCTGGGCGCGCTGGCCGCCGGAGCCGAACTGCTCGCCGCCGCACACGTCCGTACGGTGTGGCTCGGCGCGCTGGGCTCCGGCGCGTCGACCGGCGCGGGCGGCCGGATCTACCAGGCGGTGATGCGCATGGCTGTGGGCAAGGAACTGAGCGCCAAGGCCGAGGCGGACCGGATAGCCCTGGCCGCAGGCGCCGCCGTCTTCCACGCCCCGGACCTCACCGGCGGCCCCCTCAGCCCGAACCGCCGCATCGTGCCCCTCGCGGACCTACGGCGTCCGCTTCTCCCGCCGAGGATGTCCCGCGCCTCCGTGGCCGCTCTCATGCTGGACGAGGCGGAGACGGGCGCCCACGGCGGCGCGATCGTCGTGCCGCTCGGCTGATCTCGGCGGTGTTAGCCGGGCGTTAGCGGTGCGGCGTTCAGGCGGTAGCGGAGGCGACCAGAGTGGTGGACGTACCGAGGAATCACCGAAACAACGTCGCCGACTGCCCCCGGGGGACTCGCAATGCGCTCCAAGGCCACCACCCTCACCGCTCGCCGCCGCACCCTGCGCATGGCCGCCATCGCCCTGACCGCGGCCGCCGGCCTCAGCCTGACCGCCTGCTCCGGCTCCGACGACAGCGGCGCCAAGTCCATGGGCCAGGCAGCCGCCTCCGAGTCTCACAACGGTGGTTCCGGCGACAAGGCACAGGGCACCGGCGGCAAGACCGACACCAAGACGGACGGCAAGACGGGCGCGAAGACCGGCACCAAGTCGGCGGCCGAGGACGGCGACTCGTCGGAGACGGCGGTCAGCAACCTCCCCCTCCCCGACGGCAGTGAAGCCCGCGTCACCAAGGTCGGCGACCAGAACTTCCGCGCCAAGATCGTCAACAAGGGCGACACCCTCGCCACCATCGAAACCCACGACGGGGCCGCCGGGCTCGATGCCAACGACATGTTCGTCGTCCTGACCACCGACGGCCGCATCCACTCCTGGATGGGCGACAGCCAGACCGGCCCCGGCACCTTCGCGCTCAAGGGCGGCTTCGACGCCAAGGTCACCAAGGTCGGCGAGCTCCACTACCGCGCCGAACTCACCGACAGCGACGGCAACGTCGTCGACACCATCGAAACCGCCGACCAGCACGACATCGGCGTCGACGCCAACGGCGTCTACATCGTCCTCAGCAACGGCGGCGTCATCAGCTCGCACGACTAGACACGACGCGACACTGCGCGACACGACCGAAGTCGCGCAGTGAGAGGTGCCGTGGGCCCAGGGCCTACGGCACCTCTCGACGTACCAACGCCCGCGCGAACGGCTCCCCCGTCCTCCGCGCGTAGGCCATCCGCTCCCGCACCTCGCTGAGCGTGCGCGGGCGATACCCGGGACCACCGCAGCAGCTCTTATGAAAGCGGACACCGGCGTTCAGCAGCACCGCCAGCGTCCGCCAGCCCGCGGTATCGCGCCGCCGCGGCGGCGCGAAGGCAGAGCCCACGTGGGTCAACGCCCCGGCGCAACGCGGGCAGATCCGTTCGTGATCGCCGACGTAGCGCTGCTTGTACGAGGCCCGGCAGGGCAGGCAGACGTAGGAGGTCTTCGAGTGGGCCATGCCAGGCACAGTAGGCCGTGCCTGATCCGGACTCGACGGGTTTTCCGTCCGGGTCCGCTGTCGGCAGCCGGCCCTCGGGCTCATCGGACGACAGCAGTGGGATCCCGGGAAGAACGGCTCGTCCTGATCGACGGCCGTTCTTTCCGGGACCCCACTGCTGGGTGGGTGAACCGGCCACTGCGATCAGGCGACCAGGCGGGCGGCGTGGCTGCTCCGGCCGGAGCGGGAGCGGCGGATGTCCGCGACAGCCAGGGCGATCATGACGGCGGGGATGAGGATGTCGTTGGCCAGGATGCCGCCCGTGTTTCCGGCGGCGTGGTCGCCGTGGGCGAACCACTGGTAGACGTGCCCGATCGTGGCTCCCCACAGGAACGCGGCGGCCGCGATCCCGCTCGTGAGGCGCTCGCGGGCCGAGGCGGACGCGCCGCGGAAGCCCAGCAGGGCGAGGCCGAGGTTGGCGAAGGCGATCTCGAACTGGAACGGCGAGTGGGCGAAGCCGATGGCGTCGGCCATGGCGTCCGGTACCGCCAGGAACGAGATCGTGATCCACAGACTGCCGATGCCGAGGGCGCCGATGGACCACCAGCGCTGCCAGATCTCCAGCGCCGGCCGGCCGTTGCTGCGGCGGCGGCAGCTCACCAGTGCGCCGAGGGCGGGCACCAGCATGAAGAGCATCGGGAACGTGGTCTGAACGGCGTAAGGGAGGTTGTCCATGACCTGAGTGTTGCATGGTTAATATTAACAATGCAAGTGTCCGGTAGGGTGGACGCATGGATGAAGGATTGGCAGAGCTCCTGCACCGCGTGGTCATGCTGATGGGCGAGGCAGCCCGGCGCCGCTCCGGCCCGAACCAGCGCCTCTCCCCGAGCCAACTGCGGCTGCTGGGTACCCTGGAGGAGATCCAACCCGCCACCCAGCACCAGCTCGCCGAGGCCCTGACCCTGTCCGACCCCGCCGTCAGCCGCGCCCTGCGCCCACTGGAGGCCGAGGGGTACGTGACGATCAACGTCGACCCCGCCCACCGGCGCCGCCGCCTGGTCACCCTCACCCCAATGGGCCAGGCCACTTTCCTGGCGGAAGGCAAACCCCTGGAAGAAGAGTTCCGCACCGCCCTCGTGGACGCCGGCTTCCCCTACGACCGCTACCTAGCCGACACCAATCGCCTCGCGGCGCTCCTGACCTCCGACGAGCCCCGCCGCCCAGCCACACCCCGGAAACCGGCCGCCGCCCCGGAATCGGGTACGGGCTGAACAGACCTGGCCCTGACCCTGGCCCGGGCCCGGGTAGCCATGACAGGTCGCGGGGACGAGCCGCCGTCCCGCATCTGGGCCGGTGGGCCAGTGGGCCAGTTCGGCCTGGGGCTGGGACTGATGTCCAGGCGGCTGCCGCGTGGGGCGGCATCCGGGTCCAGAGCGTCGGCAGCGGGAGGGAGGGGGCGGGGAGGGGCGGGTTCCGTCACGCTGCGCAGTTGGCTGCTGCCGCGAGACGGCCTTTCCGAGCCTTCGACCGCGAGCACGTCTCGGGCCTGCGGCCCACAGCGCGGGGGCGGTTGAGTGGGGCGGTATTGCGCCCGGCCGGGTACTGCTTTCGTCTCGGACCCTCCGGGTCCAAGGCGCCAGCAGCGGAGGGGGAAGGGGCGGGGCTGCGCTCGGTTCGCTGCCTGCGGCTTGGTGGGTGGCTGAGGTCAGGGCTGGCTCCGCTGCGCTGCGCCGCTGGCTGCTGCCGCGA
>NZ_JBHVHQ010000033.1:0-24047 GCF_042800135.1 Streptomyces sp. NPDC057654
CGCGCCCTTCTCCCCGGGCTCACTGGCCTCAGCGGCGGCTACGCCACCACCCCTGCCGGCCCCGTCCCCCTCCGACATCGCGATGCTGATGTACAGCTCGGGGACGACCGGCCGCCCCAAGGGCGTCGTCGTCACCCACGCGACCTGGGTGGCGCAGACCACCCGCGCGCTGCGCGAACTGCCCGCGATCGGGCCCGGGGACGTCGTCCTGGCCGTGGCTCCCATGAGCCACTTCGGCGGGTCGATCGGCCTCGACTGCGCCGTGAGCGGCGCGGCCACGGTGGTGATGCCGCACTTCGATCCGCGGGCGGTCCTGGAGGCCGTCGACGCGTTCGGGGTGACGGTCCTTCCGCTGGCGCCGATCATGCTCGACCGCCTGGCGCGCGCTGCCGAGGGACCGGTGCCAGTACCCCTGTCGCGGGACATGGGGAACGTCAGGACCATCCCGTACGGCGGTTCGCCGCTCGGCGTCGCCGCGCTCGAACGGGCACAGCGGGTCTTCCCCGGAATCCTCACCCAGTTCTACGGGCTCGCCGAGGCGCTGGCGCCGCTCACCGTGCTGACGCCCGCCGACCACGCCTCCGGGGACCCCGGCCGTCTGGGGTCGGCGGGGCGGGCCGTCGCCGGGATCGCGCTGCGCCTGGTGGACGGGGAGGTCGTGGTACGCGGCGACACCGTGATGGACGGGTACTGGAACCGTCCGGAGCTGACCGCGGCCGCGTTCGCCGACGGCTGGTTCCGTACCGGTGACCTGGGAGAACTCGACGCCGACGGCTACGTACGCCTGCTGGGCCGTTCCAGCGACATGATCGTGACCGGGGGGTTCAACGTCTATCCCGCCGAGGTCGAGCGCGTCGTCTCCACGGTCGACGGCGTCCGCGAGGCAGCCGTCCTGGGCATGCCGCACCCGGTGTGGGGCGAGGGCGTCACCGCGGCGGTCGTACTCGACGGCGGCCCGGCCGCCGGCACGCCCGGTGCCGAGATCCTCGCCGGTATCGCGCAGTCCTGCGCGGCGTCCCTGGCCGGCTACAAGAAGCCCGTCGCGGTGCACGCCGTACCGGAGATCCCCAGGAACGCCGCAGGAAAGATCGACCGGAAGGCGCTGCGGCGAAGCCTGTCCGATCAACGTCATCAATCCGAGATCCGACTAGGCCATCACCAATCCAGCTGGAAGGAACACCAAGACGATGCAAGCGCTTGACGCCATCCGCGTCCTCGACTTCACGCAGATGATGCTGGGCCCGTTCGCCACCCAGGTCCTCGCCGACCTCGGCGCGGACGTGATCAAGGTGGAACGCCCCGAGGGCGAGTGGGAACGCGATCTCGCCATGATGGGCGAGTACGTCGACGGGGAGTCGGCGGCGTTCCTCGCGATGAACCGCAACAAGCGCTCGGTGGCGCTCGACCTCAAGGACCCGAGGGCCAAGGAGGCGCTGCTGAGGCTGGGTGCGACGTGCGACGTCGTCGTCGAGAACTTCCGCCCCGGCGTGATGGACCGCCTCGGGCTCGGCTACGACGACTTCAAGGCCGTACGGGACGACATCATCTACTGCTCGGGCTCCGGCTGGGGCCAGGACACCGCGTTCGCCCGGGAGGGCAGGCCGGGCCAGGACCTTCTGATCCAGTCGATGTCCGGGCTCGCGGCGTCGACGGGCCGGGCGGGCGATCCGCCGACCCCCGCCGGGACGGCCATCGTGGACCACGCGACCGCACTCACCCTCGCGAACGGCATCCTGGCCGCGATCATCGCCCGCTCCACCCACGGCATCGGCCAGCGGGTGGAGGTGGATCTGTACTCGACCGCCATCGCGATGCAGTGCCAGGAGATCTCGACGTTCGTCAACCAGGGCACGGAGTACCGGCGTTCCGACTCCGGCATCGGCCAGGCGTGGCTGTCGGCTCCGTTCGGGGTGTACGAGGCGAGTGACGGGTGGCTGGCCGTGGCGATGGCGCCGCTCGAAAAGGTCGCCGACGCCGTGGGGGTCGCCGGCCTCGCCGATTTCGACGCCTGGACCCAACGGGACGACGCCAAGCGGGCGTTGGAGGACATCACCCGTACGGACACTGTCCAGCACTGGCTCGACGCGCTGCTCCCGAAGGGCATTTGGGCCGCTCGGGTGCGCAGTACCAAGGAGGCGGTGGACGAGCTGCGGGAGGAGGATTCCGAGCTGCTGGTCACGCTCGACGGTCCGGCGGGGACGCCGATCGAGCTGGTGGGGTGCCCCATATCGCTCAGCGCGACGCCGTGGCGGCAGCGCCTCGCGCCGCCACGGACCGGCGAGCACACGGCGGCCGTCCTCGGCGAGGTCCTCGACTCGGAGAGCCTGACCGCTCTGGTGGGTGAGGGCCGGTGACCGCGCGACAGGAGCGTCAGGAGCGTCAGGAGCAGCAACCCGCCGTCGTGGCGGGCGAGATCGCCCATCCGCACCGGAATCTCGCGGTCCAGGACCACGCCGTCGACGGCAGCGGCAGCGGCAGCGGCGGCAGCAGCGGCGTCGTACGCGTCCTGAGGATCGACCGGGAGGAGAAGCTCGGCGCGCTGTCCGGCGAACTCGTCGCGGCGCTCGGGGAGCAGATCGTACGCGTCCGGCAGGACCGGGAGGTCCGTGCGGTCGTCCTCACCGGGACCGGCCGCGGCTTCATCGCGGGCGCCGACGTGGGCGAGTACTCCGGGGTCGGCGCCGACGCGTTCCTGGAGTACCAACGGACGTCGCGCCAGGTCTTCGACGCCCTAGAACGCCTTCCGCAGCCCAGCATCGCCGCCGTGAACGGATACGCCTTCGGGGGCGGGTTCGAGGTCGCGCTCTGCTGTGACTTCATCGTCGCCTCCGCCCGTGCCAGGTTCGCCCTGCCCGAGGTCACGCTCGGCCTCATCCCGGGAGGCGGCGGCACACAGCGGCTGGCCAGGGCCGCCGGCACCCGCTTCACCAAGGAACTGGTGATGACCGGCCGCCGCGTCCGCCCCGACGAGGCCGTCCAGCGGGGCCTGGTGACCGAGGTCGCCGAGCCGGAGGCGCTGATGGAACGGGCCCTCGCCTTCGCCGTGCTCCTCGCGACGCGGGCGCCGCTCGCGGTCCGTGAGGCCAAGCGCGTCATCGACGGCGGGGTGGCCCAGGGGCTCGACGCCGCGCTCTCGGCGGAGCAGGCGGCGCTCGGCCAACTCTTCGAGTCCGCTGACGGGCAGGAAGGAATCAGCGCGTTCATCGAGAAGCGCGTGCCGCGGTTCATGGGGGCCTGACCGTAGGCGGCGGGCCGTACTCTCCACACCCTCTCGCGAGGGCAAAGTCCTGCCGGGGCAGGACGAGTTCAACGGTCCATGGATGGCCCGCCTCACCATACGAAGTAGCGTACGCAGCAGGGCGCGGAGCAGGATCGCAACTGCGTGCGCTGCGGGCCGCTGAGAAAATCTATGGCGGCGCGGGCCAGGGCCGCGGCCGAACTGCCAGTCGTGCACCTCGATGTCGGCGTACCGGTCCGGTCGCCGGCGCCCACGCCCGTACGTGGCCTACAAGGCTGTTGCCCTGGTGTGGTCACCGGGGCAACAGGCTTCTCAGTGCGACGTCAGCGAGGTATGTCCGCGCCGGGTCGGAACGTTTCAGCGGTAGTAGATCGGCATGATGGCCTTGCTGTCGTCACACCACACCTCGTGGTACCCGTCCGCCTGGGCGTTCGGGAGTTCCTGCGCTTCGCACTCCCCCTTCGAGGGGTACTTCTCGGCGCCGACGGGGGTCCAGCCGTCGCCGGGGGGCGCGGCGGCGGACGCGGTGGCGGCGGTCAGGGGAATGGCGACCGCCGCGGCACCGACTGCGAGACCGACTCCGATACGAGTACGCCAGGACTTCATGGTGTCTCCTCTGCTTGTTCTGCGGGTTCTGAGCCGGTCGGCTCAGAAGTGCGGTGGGGGGGAAGACAGCTGCGCTGGTCAGCCGATGGGGTTGACGAAGGTGACGGGGTGGGTGGCACCGTCCTGGTGGATGAGCGGGCCCCGGCTCCCGCCTCGGCACCGGACTTCGCGCCGGTGTCCGCGCCGGAGCAGGCGGTCAGAGACAGGGCGGCGCTACGGTCAGCGCCGCCGCGCCAACGCGCAGGGTACGGCGACGGGCGGTGCGGACAGTG
This sequence comes from Streptomyces sp. NPDC057654, assembly GCF_042800135.1. NCBI lineage: Bacteria > Bacillati > Actinomycetota > Actinomycetes > Kitasatosporales > Streptomycetaceae > Streptomyces > Streptomyces sp. NPDC057654. The sequence continues at coordinate 4,117 of NZ_JBHVHQ010000033.1, forward strand.
GCGTTGGCGCTCATTTCGGGTCCCCCGGAACAGTCGGCGACGTGATCCCCTCGGTGCGTCACCTACTCTGTCCAGCCCCACTGACGCGGGACTACCGCGCCGCTAACACCCCGCTAATTCCAACGGTCTTGGCATCCCCTGCCCCCAGAAAAGCCGTCGCACCGCCGGGTGGCTGATACCCCAGCACCCGACGCCCCTCCGGTACGGCGCAGTCGGCCCCCTCAAGGTTCAAGGGACTGAAGGGGCTGAAACAGACGGTCCCCACCCCACCTCACCCCACCTGGGTAAGGCCAAAACGAGACCTTGGCGAACAGCTGTGCGAGGATCAGTGCGTGAACGATCTGCACTGCCGCCGCGCCGATGACTCCGACCTCGCCACGCTCGTGCGCCTGCGCGACGACGCTGCCCGCTGGATGTTCTCCCAGGGCATCACCGGCCAGTGGCAGCCCGGCGAACTGGACGAGGGCCACTTCCGTCAGGTCATGGCGGACGGCGAGATCTGGATCGCCGAGGCCGACGGCCGCGCGGTCGGGGCGTGGGAGCTGTGGTGGGACGACGAGGACGCCTGGGGTCCGCAACCGCCGGAGGCCGGTTACGTACACCGGCTGATGGTCGACCGCGGCAGCGCCGAGCCGGGGACGGGGCAGCGGCTGTTGCGAGCGGCGGAGCGCCGCATAGCCGAGGTCGGGCGACCGTTCGCGCGCCTGGACTGCCTGGCCGGCAATCCGCGTCTGAACTCCTACTACGTGGACAACGGCTACCGGGTCATCGGCCAGAAGGCGCGCAAGCCGCAGCCGGGCCGCGTACCCAAGTCCTTCACGCTCCTGGAGAAGACCCTGCTGAACTGACAGCGCTGCTCAAAGGCCGAACCAGTTACGCAGGATGCGTGCCGCGATGTCATGGGCACCGTTTGTAGTCCCGGGCTCGGGGCTGGTCGTCGTAGCGCCCCTCCAGCACGGGGGTGGACCTCGTGCCGTGGCTGTAGACGACCAGGTCGATACCGGATTCCGGCATACGGTCGTGCACCTGGGTCCCCAACGAGGACGCCGCGCGCATGACGCCGCGCGCATGAGGTGGGCCAGACGCGTGTGCCGTTCGCCGGTCATTACGCGGGCCTCGCCAGGAGGATGCCCGCGAGCTGGTCCATGTGGTTCTGCATGAAGTCCCGCATGACGCCGATGTCGGCCATGTGGCCGCGCGCCGCATAGCTGGCGCCGGCGAGCATGCCGGTCTCCTTGCCGAACCACGGCTCGGAGAAATCCGGGTACAGCGGGTCGACGTGGAAAGGCCCCTTCCCCAGCGCGGTGAAGTCATCCTCCAGCCACAGTGCGACATTGCCGATGAAGTCGACCCCACTGCGGCCCAGCGCTGCCCCGTCGCCACCGCCTACGCGACGCGGGCTGCCGAACCGAAGGCCCACATTGAACTCACCGATCCTGTCCGCTACCCGTCCGACGCCACCGAATTCCTGGTTGACGAGCGCGTGGAACTGTTCCTCCGAGATGAGCGCCGCCCCCGCCCAGTTGGCGTAGGCGACGGCCTCATGCCGACTGACTTCCACGGGCCAGTCCCACGGCATGTCGATGTCATCGAAAATACCGCGGTACCGGTATGCGCCCGAAGGGGCCCGAAGCCACGCATTGGGGTGTCCCTCGCTCATCCGCTCCAGGAACAGGCGCGCCCCGTGCGTCGTCCACAGCCTGGACTCCTCATACCCCCCGTCCTGGACGAACTCCAGGAACTGCCCATTGGTCACCGGATGGGACCTGACCCTGAACGGCGCGACTTCCGCCTCGCGGCGACCGCACTCGTTGTCCCACCTGAACCGGTCCGCCTCTCGCCGCTCATCACCGAATCGAACCGGCCCGCCGGAGCACTGCACGAACCGCTCCTCGGGCCCTTTCTCCTCCCCCGACGCACCCGCGCGTTCGTCCACGACGGCCGGCCAGCCTTCAGGCGCTTCCTTCAACCGGGGCGGCAGCAGGCGGATGAGCGGAAGGGAGGTGTGCAGGTGGACGTTCTCGTGCTCAATCCCCATGAGCAGGGCCCGAATAGGTGACCTCGGGGCGGCAGTGGCAGGCAGCGGAACCTCTTCGATGACCTTCAGTACGATGTCCCGCACGCGCTTCCGGTAGGCCCACACCGTTTCCGGGCTGGGCCACTCGGTGAGCCCAGCCAACTCATCGGGATCCTCGGGAGAAACCCCCCGTTCCATACGCTCATCGAACTCGGCTTCCCCGCTACCGCCGACAAGCCCGGCCAGTTTGAGTTTCTGGATGTAGAACGAAGCGGTGTGCGCGAGATAGAAGACGAGCGGCAGACGGAGAGGATGCACCCGGACGCAGTAGGCCTCCGTCGATTCACGCACTCCGCGGAACAGCGTCTCGTACGTGTCCCAGGTATCGGCGAAGTACCGCGCGAGTTGCTCTCCGGACAAGTCGCGAAGCTGCTTCCCTCCGGGGCGATCGGCAGCATAACCCTGCATCCAACGACTCCTGACTCCGTCCGACAAAAGCCATCAAACCGAGCCTCGCATGAACCAGCGCCACCCACGCGGCAGCAACAGCCCAACGAGTGATGCGGCCCCAGTAGGCCGCATGCATAGCTCCAATGGCCTACGGGGAGGTCTTCAGCGGACGTCTTCAGGTGACGTCTTCAGCGCTTCGACTACCGCATGGCTTCGCCTGCCAAATGTGATCGGGCGAGGAGACGGGACAGCGTCGCGTCGGACGCCAGTTGCCGAGACCGAGACGAAGGGGTTGCCGAGACATGGCCGTAAGGCGCAGTGGGACGACAGCGGACCGTCTCGCGCCGCCGCGGCGCACCGCCGCCTTCGCGCTGCTGGCCGTCGTTCAGACCACCCTCCTGCTGGCGATGATGTCCATCGTGATCGCGCTCCCGGACATCAGAGCGGAGCTGGGCCTGGACCCCACGTGGTCGGCCCTGGTCAATGCCGCGTACCCCGTCTCCTTCTGCGGGATCCTCCTCCTCGGAGGTCGGCTTGGTGACGTGTACGGGCACCGGGCCGTCCTCATGACCGGCGTCGCCGTCTTCACCGCCGGCTCGGCGCTGACCGCTACGGCTCCCGACGTCGCGTCGATCCTCACGGGCCGGTTCCTACAGGGCTGCGGGGCGGCCCTGGCAGCACCGGCCGGCACCGCGCTGATCGGCACGCTGTTCACCGAGCGCGCCGGCTACGACCGGGCGTTGGCGTTGTGGGGCGGGTTGCCGATGACCGGGGGCACGCTGGGGCTGCTGTTCGCCGGGCCGGTGGTCGGCTCGGTGTCCTGGCGCTGGGTTTTCTCGCTTCCCACGGCCGTCGGCGTCGCCGCCCTCGTGCTCGTACCGGTCCTGTTCGACCGCGATGCGCCCGGCCGGAGACGGCGCGGAATGGACCTGGCCGGCTCCCTCCTGGTCACGCTGGGTCTGGCCGCGCTCTGCTACGGGCTGGTCGACGCCGGCGACCGGGAATGGGACTGGACCGTCTTGGCGCCCCTCGTTCTCGCCCTGCTCTTCCTCTTGGCGTTCGCCCTGGTGGAAGCAGGCTCCCGTGACCCGCTCGTGCCGTTCGCGCTGATCCGGCGGAGGCGCACGGTGACGGGCCTGCTCGTGATGGCCTGCGGGGCCAGCGGCGTATTCACCGCTTCGTACATGATCCCGCAGTACTTCCAGGAAACGAGAGGCTTCACCCCCGGGCAGACCTCGGCCGCCTACGTCCCCTACGCCCTTGCCGTACTCGTCACCACCCTCGGGTCGGGCACGGTCCTGCGGCGGTGGGGGCCGCGCACCACGATGCTGATCGGCCTGGTCCTCGCCGCGGCCGGTCTGTACTTCCTGAGCCGGCTCGGGGACGGCCTCCCCTATGTCAGCCCGGTCCTGCTGGGGATGGTGGTCTTCCCCTCGGGGGGCCTCCTGGTGTTCGCCGGAGCGGCAGTGGTGGCGCTCTCGGGCGTCCCCCGGGAGCACGCGGGGATCGCCGGTGGCCTGCTCAACGCCACGACGGAGCTGGGCCCCACGGCCGGATTCGCCGTCCTCGTCTCCATCGCCTCGTCGTGGACGACCCACCTGGGCGGTAGCGCCACCGATGCCGGCGCGGCACGCGCGGCGGGCTACGGACTCGCACTGAAGGCGGCGGCCGCCGGGTTCCTCGTCGTGGCCGCGGTGACCTACCTCGCACTGCCTCGCCATCCCACATCCCAGGCCGCCAGGACCAGCAGAGGAGCACCTCACAGCGAATGACGCCCGTTCCCAGCCGGCTGCTCCACCCCGTTCCGACCGGCTCTCCCCAGGCACCCTGGACGAACTGCGCGCCCCCCAGGAAGATGGTCGCTCGATGCCCATTACCGTCATCCCGTCACCGTCATACGGACGTCTTCCGCGGTGCCGGCGGTGCCAACGCGTAGGCGACCGCGGTGGCGCCGGTCTACTGGACACGGACGCACAGCGAGCATGTTCCGGAGTTCCACGCCGTCCTGTTTTCGGCCGTTCGACCAGACACGGGACATCGCGTACACGTCACGGAAGCCGCTGACCCCTGACTCGGCGAGATGCTGCGGATGAGCCTCTTCACCAGCTGACACGCCCCTCATGCTCGGAGGCCTCGATGACCAACGACCCCGCTGTACACCGCCCCGCCGCGCCGTCGCCGGATAGCGGTCGGCTCGATGGCGAGCAGACCGACGTCGTGGACGGCGCTGCCGTCGACGGCAACATCCACGTCGGCTACTGGGACAGCGACGCGGACGACCGCTCGCTCAACCAGGCCACCGACCGGCTCACCGATCTCGTGGCGGGGCGGCTGGCCGCCGCGCCCGGTCGGCGGTTGCTGGACGTCGGGTGCGGAACAGGACGGCCTGCCCTGCGTATCGCACGAGCCAGCGGCGCCCGTGTGTCAGGGATCTCGGTCAGCGACCAGGACATCGATCTCGCCCGAACCCGGGCGGATGCCGCCGAGCTCGCCGACCGGGTGGACTTCCGGTACGCGGACGCCTGCGCGCTGCCCTTCGAGGCCGCGGCCTTCGACGGTGCCTGGGCGATCGAGTCCATGATGCACATCAGCGACCGGACCACCGCCCTCGGCGAGATCGCCCGGACCCTGCGCCCCGGTAGCCCGCTGGTCATCACCGATGTGCTGCTCCGGTCGCCGGTGACCGGGGATGCCGCGGAGCTGGTCCGCCGCACGTGCCGGGCGTTCCAGTCCCCCTCCCTGCCCGAACCGGCGGAGCTCCGCACGGCCCTCGACCGCGCCGGTCTGGAAGTGGTGGAGTTCGGCGACATCGGGGAGCGTGTCCGGCGTACCTACCAGGCGTTCGCCGATGCCTTCGACGGTGTCGCGCTCTCCGCCGATGACCCTCACTACGAGTTCTTCAACTCCACCCGCTCCCTTCCCCGGTTCGGTGCGCTCCCGCAGGTCGGCTACGTCTTCCTGGTCGCCCGCCGCCTGTGAACGAAGCCTCCGCCCGGCCGAGCCACGGTGAGCGGCGAATCCGGACAACATAGCCGACCTTGAGACGACCAGTGGTGGCAGAAAAATAGCTGTTTAGCGGAAGCGCGATGAGGAAAACGACGTCGGCGGAGTAAACAGACCGGGACGACAGTGGCCCACGGATCGGCTGGGTCGCCCGGGAGCCCGTACCTTGCCTGCTGCACGGCACCCAATAAGCCACACCTTTCAGCGTATTAATTGACACCGCGTCACGGTGAAGCTGAGACGCCCGACGCCTTCTGTGAACCCGTGAGGAAACTCCTCACCCTCGGAGCGGCTGGATGTGGACGGCAGCGGGCCGCAATTCAGTGTAGGCTGCCCGGCCCTCTTCGCCCGGCCGAAAACGCACGAGACGACGCCTTGTCAAGAAGAAGGACGCCTTGTCAAGAAGGAGTTGGGGCGTCTGAAGCCTTACGTGAACCCATGCGCCTCTCAGGGTTCCCGGTAGTGTTCAGGGACGAGAAGCAGGCCCGATATCTCCGAAGCCACCGTTTGGGCTGTTCGACTCTGCATGTATTTCGCCTGCCGTATGGCACATGCGCATGGTGCACACACGTGGTGTGAGCGAATAAGCGAAGTGACCGAGGGGACTGAGGTGACCGATGGGATCGAACCCCGAAGCATGGTGGGCGCGCTGATCCGCGACCCGTACGACCGGATCTTCGTCCAGCGCCGCTCGGCCGGCCGACGGCTCTTCCCCGAGTGCTGGGACGTCGTCGGCGGGGCCGTGGAGCACGGGGAATCCCTCCTCGACGCACTGCACAGGGAGATAGCGGAGGAGACCGGCTGGCGGCTGCGCCGCGTTCTCGCGCAGGTGGCGCACGAGGAGTGGACGGCGGGCGGACTGCGGCACGTCGAGTCGGACTATGTCGTCGAGGTGGACGGGGACCTCTCGTCGCCCGTCCTCGAAGGGGACAAGCACACCGAGTTCGCCTGGATAGCGGCCGGCGAAATCTCGCTGCTCGACGAGAACGTGCGGCGCGGAAACAGCGCCTTCATCAAGGATGTGGTGACCGCGGCACACACCTGGCTCGCCGATGCTTCCCGTAAGAGCCGCGAGGCTCTCTGAACCATCCGCGGCCCGGAGACCGGTCCGGATCTCTACGAGACTTTCCCGGCCGCCCTCCACCACTCCACGTAGCCCCGCCTCATCCTCAAACGATATTTCGCGAGGGGGATATTCTGCATGACCGGTGACCGATCGAAGAATAAACTTCCGCGGCGGCGAGTGCTGGCGGTCGGATTTGCCGGACATCAAGGGAAGGAGTATCTGCCGATCGTACGCGAGAGCGCGGATATCGTCGGCGGCGTCGACCCCGCCCCGGCGGCCTCATCACTCGCCGACGAGTGGGGATTCCCGCATTACGATGTTCTCGGCGAGGCGCTCCGGAAAGTCGACTTCGACGCCGCGGTGGTCACCGTGCCGCATAGCGAGCACTTCCCGGTCTGTACGGAACTCCTGGCGCACGGCAGCCACGTCATCAAGGAGAAGCCGTTCGCCGTCACCGAACAGGAAGCCCGGCAGCTGGTACACCTGGCCCAACGGGCTGACCGCAGTGTTCTCACGCTGTTGCAACGGAACTTCGACCCGGTATTCCAGTTCGCCCAGGAGAACCTCGCGCGCATCGGAGAGCCCTACTGGTTCTCATACGACTACCACTTCAACCTGGCCCATCCGACGACCGGGTGGCGCGCCTCCAGGGAACAGGCGATGGGCGGTGTGCTCCTCGACATGGGCTACCACCTCATCGACGTGCTCAGCGGATTGTTCCCCGAACCCGCACCCGAACCTCCTCGGGTGCACTCCGCCTTCGTGCACCACTGCCAGGAGATGCGGGACCGCCGGCTGGAGGACCTCGTAAGCCTCATGTTCAGCTATCCCTCAACGGGTCTGGCGGGCTCGCTGCGCGTTTCACGCCATAACTACGAGAAGACCGAGCACCTCTGCGTGCTCGGCACGGAAGGCGCGTTGAACGTCGTTCCCGAGGCCGCCGTCCTGCACTCCGTCGGCGGGCTGCCGTTGGAGCGCCGCACCGGGAAAGGCCCCCGGACCGATGCCGTACGTTCCATGATCGCCCACCATCTGGGGCACCTGGACGACCGCTGCTACCGCCAGGCCCACCTTCAGCGTCAACTCGCCGTCGTGCGCACGATCGACGGGATCTACCGGGATCGGTTGCGTGAGCGGAACGAGCTCGCCGACCGGTGCGCCTGATCCCGAGTCGAACCCCCAAGCCCGCCACCCGCCGCGACAGCAGGCAGGACACATGACCACCACCGAACGGCTCGCGCTCCTCGGGGGCGTATCCGCCATCGAACAGCCGCTGCCGCACGAAGTCTGGCCGCCGCCCGCCGACGAGGCGGAGCTCTCGGAACTGGCCGAGCAGCGGAACACCGACATCTCCATCAAGGGCAACAGCGGTCCCATCGGCCGACTTGAGGCCGACTTCCTCGCCTTTCTGAACGACAGACTTCCGAACGACGGCTCCCCAGACGCGGGATCTCCGAACGGCCGGCTCCCAAACGGCGGCGCCCGCTTCGCGATCACCTTCAACTCCGGTACCAGCGCCCTCCTCGCCGCCTACTTCGCGCTCGGTGTGCGCGAAGGCGTGGACGTCGTGGGGCCCTCGCTCACCTATCACGCGGCGCTGAGCCCCGTCTTCGCCCTCCGCGGTGACGTGGTCCTGGCCGACATCGACCCCGACACCCGCGGCCTGGACCCCAAGGCGCTTCAAACCGCGCTCACCGAGCACACCAAGGTGATCACGGTCGTCCACCAGTGGGGCCACCCCTGCGACATGGACGCGATCCTGCGGATCGCCGAGCGCCACGAGCTGCGCGTCCTGGAGGACTGCTCGCACGCCCACGGCAGCCGCTACAAGGGCAAGCCCGTCGGCACGTTCGGCGACGCCGGGGTGTTCTCCCTCCAGGCCAACAAGGCCGTCTACGCGGGAGAGGGCGGCATCCTCGTCACGAGCGACCCCCAGGTGCACGACCGCGCCACCCTCCTCGGGCACTACCGGGACCGCTCCCGCGACGCCGTCCTCGACGAGGACCTGCGCGCGCACTGGGTCACCGGCTTCGGGCTCAAACTGCGGATGTCGCCGTTCAACGCCATCGTCGCCCGGCACGCGCTCGCGGCGTTCCCGGCACGCGAAGAAGCCCGGCACCGCTGCCTGCGCTACTTCGGCGAGCAGCTCGCAGACGTGACCTATCTGGAGCCCGTACACGTCGCCGACCACGTCGACATGGGCGCCTGGTACGGCTACAAACCGCTCTACCGGCCCGAGGCGCTGGGCGGCGTCCCCCGCTCCGTACTCATCGAGGCCCTGCGCGCCGAAGGCATGGAAGTGGGCGCCCCCTCCGGGCCCCGGCTGTCGACCCTGCCGCTCTACGCCCGTCCGGAGAACCCCCTCTTTCCCGGAACGCCGAAGACCGGCGCCGTACCGGAGACCGGTTCACACGCCGAGTACGTCGAGCGGCACGCGCTGTCCCTGCCCACCTTCACCAACTGGCCCGAGGACACGACGCTCATCGACCAGTACGCCGAAGCGTTCCGCAAGGTCGGCCGCCACCGCGACGCGCTCGTGCGGTACGCGGCCGACCCGACCCGATGACCATCACGACCGCAGACACGACCGCAGAGGTGGAGATCATGACGATCGAGGAGTCCCCCGAGGACGTGGCCCAGGCCCTACAGCACGCCCTTGCCGGCGACGACCTGCCGGACTCCTTCACCCTGCTGGGGCGGGAATGGAGCCTGCACCGAGGCGTCTTCCCCGGCACCCTGAGCGCCGCCACCGAGGTGATGGCCTCGATCGTGCCCTACCCCAAGGGCGGCTCGTTCCTGGAGGTCGGCTGCGGTACGGGCGTCATCTCCGTGACCGCCGCGCTCGACGGCTGCGCCGCCGTCACCGCGCTGGACATCAACGAGAAGGCGGTGGCCAATACGGTCGCCAACGCCGAGCGGCACGGGGTGAGCGACCGGGTACGCGCCCTCCACAGCGACCTGTACGCGGCGCTCGAACCCGCGGATCGCTTCGACGCCGTCTTCTGGAACGTGCCCTGGACGTACGTGGAGGACGGCTTCCCGCTCTCCACCGATCTGCACTCCGCCGTCTTCGACCCGGGCTACCAGGGCCACGCCCGGTACATCGCCGGCGCCCATGAGCATCTGGCCGACGGCGGCAGGCTGCTGCTGGGCACGGCCGACCTCGGGGACCGCGAGCGGCTCGACGTCTTCGCCGAGGAGGCCGGCCTGCGGGTCGAACTGCTGCGCCGTGTGCGCCGGATCGAGGAAGTAGGGGTCATGGAGTACCACTTGCTCGAACTGCACACGAAGTGACGAACGCGCGGTGGCGAGAACGAAGCGAGCCCCGAACCCGACGACGCGTGCAGTGAGGCGTTCCATGCCGCGACGGACCGATGCCGATCTCGAACTGGCCCTGCATTTGGGTGATATCGCCGACAGCATCACCAGCCGCCGCTTCCGCGCCCGCGACCTGCGGGTCCAGGAGAAGCCGGACCGTACGCCCGTGACCGACGCGGACACCGCCGTCGAAACGGCCGTACGCGAGGCGCTGCGGTACGCCCGCCCCGACGACGCCTTCGCCGGGGAGGAGACCGGCGGTTCCGTCAAGGCCGGGCGCACCTGGATGGTCGACCCCGTCGACGGCACCAAGAACTTCCTGCGCGGGGTGCCGGTCTGGGCCACGCTGATCGCCTTGCTGGAGGACGGCCGGCCCACCGTCGGCGTGGTCAGCGCACCCGCCCTGCACAGCCGTTGGTGGGCGGCGGCCGGACGGGGCGCGTGGCTGCGACGCGGCTCGCCCGACAGCGCCCCGCTTCCGCTGCGCGTCTCCGGCAACAGCCGCCTCGCCCATGCCTATCTGTCCACCACCAGCACACGCACCTGGGACGTCTTCCACTCGCGTGAGGCGTATCTGCGCCTGGCCGAAGCGTGCTGGGAGGACCGTGCCTTCGGGGACTTCCTTCAGCACTGCATGGTCGCCGAAGGAACTCTCGACATCGCGGCCGAACCGGTCGTGAACCCCTGGGACATCACCGCGGTACAGATCCTCGTGGAGGAAGCCGGCGGTATCTGCACCGATCTCCTGGGCGCCTCGCCCCAGGGCGGCACCGGCGCCCTGTCCGCCAATCCGCGGCTGCATGAACTCGCTCTCAAAGCCCTTTCGGCCCCGCCCGGTTCCGCCTTCGATCCTGGGAGCCTTCGACCGCGTGACGCGGATGAGCAGAGAAAAGGAGGATAAGGACCAACATGCTGATTCTTTCCCTCAAGGAAGGCCATGACGGGGCGATCGCGGCCGTCGAAGACGGCAGGCTGCTGTTCTCCCTGGAGGCGGAGAAGGACTCGTTCGTCCGCTACAGCGGTCTGACCGCCGAGGCATTCGCCGTAGCGGCGGACCGGCTGGACAAACAGCCGGACGTCGTCGCCATGAGCGGCTGGATCAAGGGCACCCAGGCAACCGACCAGCCGTCGCGTGCCGGGTACTACGGTGTGGGCGAATCCGCGATCTCGGACGAGGCCGGCCGGTTCTTCGGGAAGAGCGTGCGCGTCTTCTCCTCCACGCATGAGCGCTCCCACATCATGACGTCCTATGGAATGTCGGCGCTCCGCCGGGACCAGCCCTTCTACAGCCTGGTGTGGGAGGGGAACATCGGCTCGTTCTACCGCATCGACGAGCACGGGAAGGTGACCCATCTCAAGGAGGTGCTCAACTACCCGGGCAACAAATACTCGTACGGCTTCGCGCTCGCGGACCCCGAGTACAGCCCGCACGAAGAATTCGTCCGCTTCCAGGACGCGGGCAAGCAGATGGCCCTGGCCGGATTCGCCGAGGACCGGCCGGCCACGGCGGCGGAACAGGAAGTCATCGACTTCATTCTCGGCCAGAAGAACGTCATCACGGGCAGCCTCAAAGACCGGATGAGCGATTCTCCTTTCCATAATATCGGCGTGGAATCAAGCGCGTACAAAAGCCTCGCCGCCCGCCTCTCGAACGCCATCTTCGACCGGTTCCACTCCTATGCCCGCCGGCACTTGACGGAGGGCCTCCCCCTGCTCATCTCGGGAGGCTGCGGACTCAATTGCGAGTGGAACCGCCGCTGGCGCGAGTGCGGGCTCTTCCCCGCGGTCTTCGTCCCGCCGTGCCCCAACGACAGCGGCTCCGCGATCGGGACCGCCATCGACGCCCAGCACTTCTACACCGGGTCGGCCGACCTGGACTGGGACGTCTACGCGGGCGGCGAATTCGTCGAGGACGTGGAATTCGACCCACAGCGTTACGAGTCCCGTCCGGTGCGCCATGGCGAGGTGGCCCGCTGTCTCCGTGACGGGAACATCATCGGCTGGGCCCGGGGCCGCTGGGAGATCGGTCCCCGCGCACTCGGGAACCGGTCGATCCTGGCCGCTCCCTTCACCGAGGAGACGACCGTCAGGCTCAACAAAATCAAGCAGCGCGAGGGCTACCGCCCCATTGCCCCGATCTGCCTGGAGCGGGACGCGGCCCGCTGGTTCCGCGGCGGGGTCCCCGACCCGTACATGCTGTATTTCGGCCACGTCGAGTCCGGCGAATTGCGTGCGGTGACACACATCGACGGAACAGCGCGTACCCAGACCGTCGACCCGACGGCGAATGCGGAGATGGCCGCTCTGCTGACGTCCTTCGGGGAACTGACCGGATTCAGTGTCCTGTGCAACACCTCGCTCAACTATCCGGGGCGCGGGTTCATCAACCGCACCAGCGATCTGATCGCGTACGGCGAACTCCACGGACTGGACGGATACGTCGTGAACGATTCCTTCATCACCCCGCGGCGAGCGTAGCGCGCGCCGCCTTCACCGCCTCGGGTCACCTCTCGCACAGGGCCCGTGGCGGAAGTCCGTGCAGGTGGCACGGCTGCTCTGCATTACTGCGCCGGTGTTTCGATCTTGTGGCGGGAAGAGCCGAAGTCTGGCCTCGGCCGCACGATACGTACCAGGATCCTGCTCGCACACCTGTGCTTTCGTTCCGTTCCCCCAGAAAGCCCCACCGCACATGCACACGTCCCCAAGACCCCGAGCCCCAGAAGCGCGTCCAGAAGCGCGTCCGGAAGTGCGTCTCCCGCATGCGGCGAGGAGGTGGGGGCCTTGGCGCGCTATGTGATGCGCAAGATCTCGGGGTGGCTCCTGATGATCGTAATCGCGACCAACGCCACGTATTTCCTGGCCAGTTGGTTCCTGGACCCGCGGTCGAACTTCAAGGAGCTGAGGCCCGTTCGCACCGAGGCCCAGATCGACCAGGCCCTCGCGCCGTACAACCTGGACCCGCACGTGCCGTTGGTGCACCGCTGGTGGGACTGGCTCACCTCGGTGGTCCTCCACTTCGACTGGGGAAGGTCGCCGACCGGCGTATCCGTCAACGGGGAGATCGGCTACCGGTCCCTCATCAGCGCCGAGTTGGTCGTCACCGCGACGATCCTGTCCGTGGTGGTCGGCGTCACCCTGGGCGTGTACACCGCGTCGCGGCAGTACGGCTGGGCCGACCGGGTCACCCAGGCCCTGTCCATCGCGGTGTTCAACGTACCGACGTCCGTCGCCGCGCTCGCCGTGGTCTTCGTCGCCATCTGGCTGAACCAGCACGCCGGCCTGCACTTCCTCTACGTCGCCGGCGGGAACTCACCGAACGTCGAAGGGCTGCTCGCGACCATCGGCGACCGCGTCCTGCATCTGATCCTGCCGACCTTGACGCTGACCCTGATGGGCTATGTCGGGTATCACCTGACGCAGCGCTCATTGCTGCTCGACACGATCAACGCCGAGTTCGTGCGCACGGCCCAGGCCACCGGGCTGACCCGGACCCGGGCGATCCGCAGGCACGCCCTGCGGGCCGCGCTCATCCCCACGGCGGCGTCCGTCGCGTTCTCCGTCCCGGCCATCTTCACCGGTGGCGTCATCACCGAGACGATCTTCGGCTGGAACGGCATGGGCCGCTACTTCGTCGAGACCATCAGCAAGAACGACGTGCACGGTGCGGTCGCGACGGCCGCCTTCGCCGCGGCTCTGACGGCGATCGGCGCGGTCCTCGCGGACATCGCCACGGTCTTCCTCGACCCGAGAGTGCGGGTGAGCTGACGTGGCCGCCGACATGACGACCGACGCCTCATCCCGTGAGCCGTCGACCTCCTTGCCTGAACTGCCCGAATCACCGCAGGGCGCGCTCCCCGCCCGACGGCACGGGCGCCGGCTCGGCCTCGGCCGCCTCTACCTGCGGCGCTTCCGGCGCAACCGCCTCGCCGTCGTGGGTGTGGTGATCTTCGCGCTGCTCGTGCTGTTCAGCGCGTTCGGCGGCCTGTTCACCTCCTACACGTATGACGAGGCCGACTTCGCCGCCCTCACCCAGCCGCCGAGCGCCGCCCACTGGTTCGGCACCAACCAAGGCGGCAACGACGTCTACGCCTCGGCCGTGCACGGACTCCAGCGCTCGCTGACCATCGCCGTGAGCGTCTCCGTCCTGACCATCGTCGTCGCCGCGGTCATCGGATCCAGCGCCGCGTACTTCGGCGGCCGGGTCGAGAAGGTGACGCTCGCCGCCATCCACTTCCTGCTCATCGTCCCCTCCTTCCTCATCCTCGCCCTCGTATCCCACCGCCTCGCCGGTGACTGGCGGGTCCTCATCGTCGTGCTGACGGTGTTCGGCTGGATGTCCACCGCGCGAGTGATCTGGTCCGTCTCGACCTCCCTGCGCGAACGGGACTACGTGACGGCGGCCGAGTTCATGGGGGTACGCCCGCTGCGCATCATCCTGCGCCACATCATCCCCAACCTCGGCTCGCTGCTGATCGTCAACCTGACGCTCGGCGTCGTCGCGACCGTACTCAGCGAAACCGGCCTGTCGTTCCTGGGATTCGGCGTCCAGACCCCGGACGTCTCCCTCGGCACGATGCTCGCGGACGGTGCGAGCACCGTGACGAGCGCCCCCTGGCTCTTCGCCTTTCCCGCGGGCCTGGTCGTCCTGCTCACCGTGTCGATGACCTTCATCGGCGACGGGCTGCGCGACGCCCTCGACCCCACGTCCGTGACCGGCGCGGCAGGAGGCCGACGATGACCCTGACGACTTCCCTGCCCGGCCCGGCCCCGTCCACCGGCCCCGAGCCCGCGCTCTCGGTACGGGACCTGCGGATCTCCTTCCCCTCCGAGGCCGGCCCCGTCGAGGCGGTCCGCGGCGTCAGCTTCGACCTCCTGCCGGGCCGGACCCTCGGCATCGTCGGCGAGTCCGGATCCGGCAAGTCGGCCACCGCGCTGGGCATCATGGGCCTGCTGCCGCCCGCCGCCGCCCTGCGGGGCGAGGTGCTGCTCGGCGGACGCGACCTGGCCCGCCTCGGTGACAAAGAGCTCTCCGGGATACGGGGCGACTCCATCGGCATGATCTTCCAGGACCCGCTGTCCGCGCTCACCCCGATCTTCTCCGTCGGCAGACAGCTCTCCGACGCCCTGCGGGTCCACCAGGACCTCACGAAGCGCGCGGCCTGGGAGCAGGCCGTCGAACTGCTCGATCTCGTCGGCATACCCGACCCGCGCGAACGCGCCAAGTCCTTCCCGCACGAGTTCTCCGGCGGCATGCGCCAGCGCGTCGTGATCGCTCTGTCCATCGCCAACAAACCGTCCGTTCTCGTCGCCGACGAACCCACCACCGCCCTCGATGTCACCGTGCAGGCCCAGATCCTCGACGTGCTGCGCCTGGCGCAGGAGGAGACCGGCGCCGCCCTCGTCCTCATCACGCACGACCTCGGGGTGGCCGCCGGGCACGCCGACGACATCGCCGTCATGTACGCGGGACGGTTCGTGGAACGGGCCGGGGCGGAGGAACTGTTCCGGCGCCCGACCATGCCGTACACCGCGCGACTGCTCGCCGCGGTGCCCACAGCGGACAGCGGTGTGCACCGGCCGCTGGTCCCCATCGGCGGGGAGCCGCCCACCCCCGTGAACCTCCCGACCGGCTGCGCCTTCGCGAGCCGCTGCGCCGTCGCCCTCGACGCGTGCCGCACGGACGAACCGGAGCTGCGGGAGATCGCAGGTCACGGGCGCGTGGCCTGCCTGCGTGCCGACGAGATGGCCGACGGATCGCTGGATCCTGCCGGAGACGTCGCGCCCGTCGTCGAGCCGTCCCCCTCAGCCGGGGGCGGGGCAGAGGCAAGTGACGTGGTGCTCCGCGTAGAGGACCTCGTCAAGACCTTCCCGATCACCGAGGGCGTCTTCCTCAAACGCCGGGTCGGCACGCTGCACGCCGTCAACCGGGTGAGTTTCGAGCTGCGTGCCGGCGAAACCCTCGGTCTGGTGGGCGAGTCGGGCAGCGGAAAGACCACGACGCTGCTGGAGATCCTCCGGCTCAGGAAGCCCGAAGGCGGGCGGATCGAGATCGCCGGAACCGATGTCGGCACGGTCGGCAAGGACAGCAAGGTCGGCAAGGACAGCTCCGCCGCGCGCGTACGCGAGCTGCGACAGGACGTACAGATCGTCATGCAGGACCCGCTGGGCGCACTGGACCCACGGCTGCCTGTCCACCAGCTGCTCGCCGAGCCCTTGCGGGCCATCGGGAAGGATCACGAGTCGATCCGCTCCCGCATCCCTGAACTGCTGGCCCTGGTCGGCCTGGACTCCTCGGTGAGCGACCGCTTCCCGGCCGCGCTCTCCGGCGGCCAGCGCCAGCGCGTCGGCATCGCGCGCGCCCTGGCGACCGAGCCGAAGCTGCTCGCCCTCGACGAGCCGCTCTCGGCCCTGGACGTCTCGGTCCAGGCCGGGGTGATCAACCTGCTGGCGCGGCTCAAGCGCGAACTCGGCCTCGCCTACCTCGTGGTCGCCCATGACCTGGCCGTGGTCCGCCACCTCTCCGATCGCATCGCGGTGATGTACCTGGGGCACATCGTCGAGATGGGCGACACCGAGACGGTCTTCTCCGCCCCGAAGCACCCGTACACCCGGGCGCTGCTGTCGGCGATCCCGGTGCCCGACCCGCAGCGGGAACGCACCCGCGAGCGCGTCGTGCTGGAGGGGGAGCAGCCGAGCGCCGCCCGTCTGCCCGCGGGCTGCGTCTTCATCGACCGCTGCCCCCTGTACCGCGGCACCGACGACGACACGCGGCAGCGCTGCCGTACGGAACGTCCCGCGCCGACGCCGTCAGCCGGGAACCCCGGCCACCAGTACGCCTGTCACGCCGCCTGAGCACCTCGGCGCCCGGGATTCCCGCTCCATTCCCGCTTCCCCCATCCCTCATCCCTCATCCCTCCGGGCCGCCTGCCCGTACCCGCTTCCCCTCCCTCCCCATCCGCTCCACTGAACCAGAAGGAACCATCCCGTCATGCGCGCAAGACTGGCCCTGCCCGTCGCTCTCATAGCCGCCGTGTCCGTCACCGCCACCGCGTGCGAGTCCTCGTCCGGGGATGACACGGACAAGAACGGCGCCGCCAAGGCCGCGTCAAGGGTCACCGACTACAACCCCCAGCCGTACGACAAGGTCAAGGACGGCGGCACCTACACCACGGCCGGGACCTTCGACGAACAGGGCAACCCGTTCCACGTCAACGCCACCTTGACCGCGTCCCGGGTCTGGTCCTGGTACAACGCCGTGGCCATCACGTACTCGCCCACCGGCGAGGTGCGGTACAACCCGGACTACTACAGCGACGTGAAGGTGTCCGTCGCGGGAGGCGATCAGCAGGTCACGCTGACCATCAACCCGAAGGCCGTCTTCAACGACGGCACCCCGATCGACTGGACCGCGATCAAGGCCACGTGGAAGGCCAACAACGGTTCGGACAACGCTTACGCGGCCTCCTCCACCGACGGGTACGGCAAGATCACCTCGGTTGAGCGGGGCAAGGACGCCAAGCAGGCCGTCATCACCTTCAAGGGAGTCGACGCCTCCTGGTCGAGCCTGTTCACCACCTTCCTTCATCCCAAGGCCGCCACGGTCGACAACTTCGGCAAGGCATACGTCAAGAAGGCCCACCCGGAGTGGGGTGCGGGCCCCTACACGGTCGGCTCCTGGGACACCCACTCGGGCAACATCACCTTCGTCCGCAACCCGAAGTGGTGGGGCAGGAAGGGCAAGCTCGACAAGCGCGTCTACGTCAACCTGGAGTCGACCGCGGCGGTCAACGCCTTCAAGAACGGCCAGGTCGACTACACCCCCGTCGGCGACGCCGAGAGCCTCCAGCAGATCAAGGGGCTCAAGGGCGCCGAGATCCGCCGCGGCGGCAGTCCCTTCGAATACTCGCTCCACTTCAATACGAAGTCCTCCGTCCTCGCGGACAGGGAGGTCCGCAAGGCTGTCCAGGAGAGTGTCGACCGCGCGCAGATCGCGAAGATCCAGTTCCAGGGGCTCGACTACAAGGAGCCGCTGCCCGGTTCGGCCATGCTGTTCAGCTTCCAGAAGGGCTACCAGGACAACGTCTCGACCGTGCTCAAGTACGCGCCGGACGACGCGAAGAAGACGCTGGACGCGGCGGGCTGGAAGCCCGGGAGCGACGGCATCCGCGTCAGGAACGGCAAGAAACTGGAGGTCGGCTACACGCTCCTCGGCGACGATCCGCTGAGCAAGGCCGCTGCCGGCGCCTTCACCGCGATGCTGAAGCCGGTCGGCGTCCGTCTCGTCGTCAAGAAGGCCGACAGCGCGGACTTCTCCAAAATCCTCAGCGAGCGCAGGTTCGACCTCTTCGTGTCGGGCAACCGTTCCATGGATCCCTTCGGCGCCCGCTCCCTGTGCGACTTCTACTGCTCGGACCGTGAGTCCAACGTCACGGGCGCCGGCACGCCGGCGCTGAACAACGAGATCCGGGCCCTCGGCCAGATCCCCGACCTCACCCAGCAGACCGCGGCGGCCAACAAGGTCGAGCGGAAGGCTCTCCAGGAGTACGCCTTCCTGCCGCTGTACAGCGGGCCCTCGATCTACGGGGTGAAGAAGGGCCTGGCCAACGTCGGCGCGACGATCTTCTACAACCCGCTTCCGGAGACGGTCGGCTGGGAGAAATAACCGACGCCTGTGCAAGACCCGGGTTGTCGGTGACCGGCGGCGTTCACGGTCGCACCACGGCCTTCAGGGAACCGGGCGTGAGGTCGGCGTCGAGCGCGTCTTCGACATGGTCGAGATCGAAACGCCCGGTGACCAGGGGTGCCAGGTCGACCTGGCCGGTGGCGGCGAGGTGGACGGCGACGGGCCAGGTGCCGGTGTAGCGGAAGACGCCGGTGACCTTGAGTTCCCGGCTCTGGATGACGGGGAGGGGAAGGGGGACGTCGTCGGCGCCCATGCCGACGAGGACGACGGCGCCCGCACCGCGTACGGCGGTGATGCCGGAGCGGACGGCGGGGGTCGCGCCGGAGCAGTCGATGAAGGCGTCCACGCCGAGGTCGGCGACCGAGTCGGCCGTCGGGTCGAGCACGGCGGTCGCGCCGTATCGTTCGGCCATCGCGCGCCGTTCGGCGATCGGGTCGGAGACGATCACCTCGGCGGCGCCGAACGCCTTCGCGGTCTGGGCGGTGATGATGCCGATCGGTCCCGCTCCGGCGATCAGCACCCGCGAGCCGGGCCCGAGTTCGGCCTTGCGGCCGGCCCAGATGCCGACCGAGAGCGGTTCGAGGAGGGCCGCCACGTCGTCCGTGACCGCGTCGGGCACGGGGTGGGCGAAGGGCGCCTGGATCGTCACGTACTCCTGGAACGCGCCGTCGACGGGCGGGGTCGCGTAGAACTCCATGTGCGGGCAGAGGTTGTAGCGGCCTGCCGTGCACTGGTCGCAGACGCGGCAGGGGCGTTGGGGTTCGATCGCGACGCGTTCTCCGACTCGGCTCCCGGACACGTCCGCGCCGACCGCGACGACCCGGCCGGACGCCTCGTGCCCGAGCACCAGCGGCGCGTCCACGACGAAGTCCCCGATCCGCCCTTCCCGGTAGTAGTGCACATCGGAACCGCAGACCCCGACCGAGGCCACCTCGATGAGGACTTCGTCGGCGGCGGGGCGCGGCACCGGGCGCTCCTCGACGCGGATCTGCCCCTTGGAGACGAGGACCGCGGCGCGCATGGTGCGGGGGATGTCCTGGGTGGTGGTGGGGTTGCTCATGTCAGTGCTCCTTGCCGTCCGATACGTACATCACCGACCGAGTGCACCATAGCGATCGCTTACCTACTTCTACGTACAGCACTTCTGCGTACGCACTTGTACGTACGCACTTATCCATACGTGAGCCGCAGGAAAGAAACGGAATTCCGGCGTGCGGGCAGGTTTGCACGAACGCGGTCGTGGGCAACCCGAAATACCCGGAAGTATTGAATTGAGCACGTCAACAAAGGCGTGGGGTCAATCCACCCGCCGCACCCCCGGCCCAAAATTCAAAGGTCTGGCAAACCGATTTCCATGGACTTCCGAAAGAATCCGCCCGACGAAGCAAAAGGGC
>NZ_JBHVHQ010000034.1:0-23757 GCF_042800135.1 Streptomyces sp. NPDC057654
CTAACCCCGGCCGGCGCGGCCCGCGCCAGCCGCACCCCGCCGGCGGCCCCGGCGGGCCGGCGGCCGGACCCCTGGCCCGACCGCACCCCCGCCCCCGCCCGGCGGGGGCCCGCGAAGGCGTAGGCGGAGACGCGCCGTCCCCGCCGGGCCTGCCCGGCGAGCGCGTCGGCCGCCGGTACGTCCATGAGGAGCAGCCGGAGCGCGACGCCCCGTCGCCGCGCGTCGAAGGCGAGCCAGCAGCGGACCCAGGCGAGCGTGCCGCAGTCGTGCACGACCACGCTAGTGCCGGAGTGGAGCGCGCGCCGCAGCCCCGTGTAGTGGGAGAGGCGGACGAGCGGGCGGTAGAGCCCGTACGGCACGTACGCCGGGACCCGGCTCGCCCAGCGGTCGCGGGCGTCCTGCGAGTCGACGCACCAGACGATCCCGCCGCGGGCGTCCAGCCCCGGCACCGCCCGCCGGATGAGGGTGGACTTGCCGCTGCCCGGCAGGCCGGAGACGACGAGCAGGTCGCCGACGGGGAATCTCAGGTCGCACGCGGTCGCCGTGCCCCGCAGGTCCGCCACCGCGGCCGGGGGCTGGGGCCGCGGTGAGGGGCCGGGCAACGCCGGCCTCGGATACGTACGCTGCGCGTGCACGGTGATCGTCCTCCCCGGTCCGGTCACTGCGGGCTACCCGAAGAGTGTCAAGAAAAGGTAATGCGCTTCAAGGGCGGATCAAAACGATTGACCGCACGTCCGGGGGTTTACAGCGGACGGTGCCATGCGATGATGTGCCCGCAAACTGCATATCGGCCGCTCGTAGTCCGCGCGGGAGAGTCCCAGCCACGCTCCGTGCGCTGGGCGCCGAAGGAGCAAGTTCCTCCCTTGAATCTCTCAGGCCCCGTACCGCGCGGGCGAGGCAGATCTGAAAAGCGGGCCGCCGTTCCATCGGCGGCCCCACCCAAGGTGCAAGCCGAGGGGCCCGGCCGGGCCTCCCGGTGAACCTCTCAGGTTCCGATGACAGATGGGGAGGCGCGTTCTTCGTGTGCTTCTTCCAAGAACTCGCCATCGTCTGCCGGGAGCCTGAACCATGACCGATTCGCCCACTCCGCGCCGTACCGCGCTCGACGCGACCCACCGCGCCCTCGGCGCGACCATGACCGACTTCGCGGGCTGGGACATGCCGCTGCGCTACGCGAGCGAGCGCGACGAGCACCTCGCCGTCCGCGGCCGCGCCGGTCTCTTCGACCTCTCCCACATGGGCGAGATCACGCTGACCGGCCCGCAGGCCGCCGACGCCCTCGACTACGCGCTGGTCGGCAACATCGGCAAGGTCGCCGTGGGCCGCGCCCGCTACACCATGATCTGCGACGCGGAGGGCGGCATCCTCGACGACCTGATCGTCTACCGCCTCGGCGAGCAGGAGTTCATGGTCGTCGCCAACGCCTCCAACGCCCAGGTGGTGCTGGACGCGCTGACCGAGCGCGCCGCGGGCTTCGAGGCGTCCGTACGGGACGACCGCGACGCGTACGCGCTGCTGGCCGTGCAGGGCCCCGAGTCCGCGGGCATCCTGAAGTCGCTCACCGACGCGGACCTGGACGGGCTGAAGTACTACGCGGGCCTGCCGGGCACGGTCGCGGGGGTGTCCGCGCTGATCGCGCGTACCGGCTACACCGGCGAGGACGGCTTCGAGCTGTTCGTCGACCCGGCCGACGCCGAGCGGCTGTGGCAGGCGCTGACGGAGGCGGGCGCGGGCGTCGGGCTCGTACCGGCGGGGCTGTCCTGCCGGGACACGCTGCGCCTGGAGGCGGGCATGCCGCTGTATGGGCACGAGCTGACCGAGGCGACGACGCCGTTCGACGCGGGTCTGGGCCGGGTCGTGAAGTTCGAGAAGGCGGGCGACTTCGTGGGCCGCGCGGCGCTGGCCGCGGCGGCCGAGAAGGCGGAGGCGGCGCCGCCGCGCAAGCTGGTCGGTCTGGTCGCGGAGGGGCGGCGGGTGCCGCGCGCCGGGTTCTCGGTGGTGGCGGGCGACGGCTCGGTGATCGGCGAGGTGACCTCCGGCGCGCCCTCCCCCACGCTCGGCAAGCCGATCGCGATCGCGTATGTGGACGCGGCGCACGCCGAGCCCGGTACGGCCGGGGTGGGCGTGGACATCCGCGGCAGCCACGAGCCGTACGAGGTGGTCGCGCTGCCGTTCTACAAGCGTCAGCGCTGACCAGGACCCGTCCCGGGTGCCCCGCGCGTCTCACCTGTCAAGACCCGTTGCACAAGCATTCACGCGTATCCAGGAGAATCTAGTCATGAGCAACCCCCAGCAGCTGCGGTACACCAAGGAGCACGAGTGGCTGTCGACCGCCGAGGACGGCGTCGCGACGGTCGGGATCACCGAATTCGCGGCCAACGCGCTCGGCGACGTGGTCTACGCGCAGCTTCCCGCGATCGGCGACACCGTCACGGCGGGCGAGACCTGCGGTGAGCTGGAGTCGACGAAGTCGGTCAGCGACCTGTACGCCCCCGTGACGGGTGAGGTCGTCGAGGCCAACCAGGACGTCGTGGACGACCCGTCGCTGGTGAACTCCGCCCCCTTCGAGGGCGGCTGGCTGTTCAAGGTGAAGATCACGGACGAGCCGGCGGAGCTGCTGACCGCCGACGAGTACACCGCCTTCGCGGGCTAGGACGACCGTACGTACGGCCGTACGCCCCGCGCACCTTCCGCCCTCCGCTTCTGCCTCCGCCCTCCGCCTCCGCTTCTAGGAAGAACTCATGTCTCTGCTGAACAGCTCCCTCCATGAGCTCGACCCCGACGTCGCCGCCGCGGTCGACGCCGAACTCGACCGCCAGCAGTCCACCCTCGAAATGATCGCGTCGGAGAACTTCGCTCCGGTCGCCGTCATGGAGGCGCAGGGCTCGGTGCTCACCAACAAGTACGCCGAGGGGTACCCCGGCCGCCGCTACTACGGCGGCTGCGAGCACGTCGACGTGGTCGAGCAGATCGCGATCGACCGCATCAAGGCGCTGTTCGGCGCCGAGCACGCCAATGTGCAGCCGCACTCCGGCGCGCAGGCCAACGCGGCGGCGATGTTCGCGCTGCTCAAGCCGGGCGACACGATCATGGGTCTGAACCTCGCGCACGGCGGGCACCTGACCCACGGCATGAAGATCAACTTCTCCGGCAAGCTCTACAACGTGGTCGCGTACCACGTGGACGACGAGACCGGCCAGGTCGACATGGCCGAGGTCGAGCGGCTCGCCAAGGAGTCCAAGCCGAAGCTGATCGTGGCCGGCTGGTCCGCGTACCCGCGGCAGCTCGACTTCGCGGCGTTCCGCAGGATCGCCGACGAGATCGGCGCGTACCTGATGGTGGACATGGCCCACTTCGCGGGCCTGGTGGCGGCGGGGCTGCACCCCAACCCGGTGCCGCACGCCCATGTGGTGACCACCACCACGCACAAGACCCTCGGCGGTCCGCGCGGCGGTGTGATCCTGTCCACGCAGGAGCTGGCCAAGAAGATCAACTCGGCGGTCTTCCCCGGTCAGCAGGGCGGCCCGCTGGAGCACGTGATCGCGGCGAAGGCGGTGTCCTTCAAGGTCGCGGCGACGGACGAGTTCAAGGAGCGCCAGCAGCGCACGCTGGACGGCGCCCGCATCCTCGCCGAGCGCCTGACCCAGTCCGACGTCACCGAGCACGGCGTGTCCGTGCTGTCCGGCGGAACGGACGTACACCTGGTCCTGGTGGACCTGCGCCACAGCGAGCTGGACGGCCAGCAGGCCGAGGACCGGCTCCACGAGGTCGGCATCACGGTCAACCGCAACGCCGTCCCGAACGACCCGCGCCCCCCGATGGTCACCTCCGGCCTGCGGATCGGCACCCCGGCGCTGGCCACCCGCGGCTTCGGCGACGAGGACTTCACCGAGGTCGCGGACATCATCGCCGAGGCGCTCAAGCCGTCCTACGACGCGACGGCGCTGCGCGGCCGGGTCACCGCCCTCGCCGCGAAGCACCCGCTGTACCCGGGCCTGAAGTCCGAGTGAAGTAGCTGGTTCATCCACGAGTACGGGGCACCGCGCACACTGGACACAGAACAGTGCACCGGTGCCCCGTCCCATGCGCCCCGTCACGGCGCAGCACCCGCGCCGCCGCGGCGCCCCTCACCAGGTCGCCGCCCCGCGGCACAGCAGTGCCCGCACCACCCACCACGAGCAGACAAGGGGTCCGCCACCGTGGCCATCTCCGTCTTCGATCTCTTCTCCATCGGCATCGGCCCGTCCAGTTCCCATACGGTCGGCCCCATGCGCGCGGCCCGGATGTTCGCGCGCCGGCTCAAGAACGAAGGCGTGCTCGCCCACACCACGTCCGTACGGGCCGAGCTCTTCGGCTCCCTCGGCGCGACCGGGCACGGCCACGGCACCCCCAAGGCCGTACTCCTCGGGCTGGAGGGCCACTCCCCGCGCAGCGTGAACGTCGAGACCGCGGACGACGAGGTCGACCGCATCCGGCGGACCAAGCGGCTGCGGCTGCTCGGCGCGGAGATAGGCGACGCCCACGAGATCGACTTCGACGAGCCGAACCAGCTGATCCTGCACCGCCGCCGCTCGCTGCCCTACCACGCCAACGGCATGACGCTCTTCGCCTACGACGAGGACGGCCTGCCGCTCCTGGAGAAGACCTACTACTCGGTGGGCGGCGGCTTCGTCGTGGACGAGGACGCGGTCGGCGAGGACCGCATCAAGCTCGACGACACGGTGCTGAAGTATCCTTTCCGCACTGGTGACGAGCTGCTGCGCCGCTCGCGGGAGACGGGCCTGTCGATCTCGGCCCTGATGCTGGAGAACGAGAAGGCGTGGCGCACCGAGGACGAGATCCGCGCCGGTCTGCTGGAGATCTGGGGCGTCATGCAGGCGTGCGTCACGCGCGGCATGTCCCGCGAGGGCATCCTCCCCGGCGGCCTCAAGGTCCGCCGCCGCGCCGCCCACTCCGCCCGCCAGCTGCGCGCCGAGGGCGACCCGGCGGCCCGCGCCATGGAGTGGACCACCCTCTACGCCATGGCCGTGAACGAGGAGAACGCCGCGGGCGGCCGCGTCGTCACCGCCCCCACCAACGGCGCCGCCGGCATCATCCCCGCCGTCCTGCACTACTACGTGAACTTCGTGCCGGGCGCGGACGAGGACGGCGTCGTCCGCTTCCTCCTGGCGGCCAGCGCCATCGGCATGCTCTTCAAGGAGAACGCCTCCATCTCCGGCGCCGAGGTCGGCTGCCAGGGCGAGGTCGGCTCCGCCTGCTCCATGGCCGCGGGCGGCCTCGCCGAGGTCCTCGGCGGCTCCCCCGAACAGGTCGAGAACGCCGCCGAAATCGGCATGGAACACAACCTCGGCCTCACCTGCGACCCCGTCGGCGGCCTCGTCCAGATCCCCTGCATCGAACGCAACGGCATGGCCGCCGTCAAAGCCGTCACCGCCGCCCGCATGGCCCTCCGCGGCGACGGCCGCCACCATGTCTCCCTCGACAAGGTCATCAAGACGATGAAGGAGACGGGGGCGGACATGAAGGTGAAGTACAAGGAGACGGCTCGGGGCGGGCTGGCGGTCAATGTCATCGAGTGCTGACTGACCTGCGGAAACTCCGGAACGACCGTTAACTTCCGCCATGCGCATGGCGGAAGTTCGGCCGCCAGGGGGTATCCAGGGAGTTTCAGCGATCAAGGGGTTTTCCCCCACCACGACTGCATCGCCTGACGCCCGCGCTCATCGTCAGCCGGCAAGAAGTGCACATACTTACGCAGCGTGAACGCTGGGTCCTTGTGCCCAAGCCACCGCGACACGGCCACGATGCTCACGCCGAACCTGAGCTGAGCAGTCGCGAAGGTGTGGCGCAGGACGTGAAACCCATTCTCTCGCGAGGACTCGTAGCCGGACCCCTTGGCCTCCTTGTCCCGTGCAGCAATGACTCCGGCCGCAGCCAGAGCCGGCTTCCAGGAACGCACATTGAAGGTGTTGTAGCGGATCGGATTGCCGAAGCTGGTCGTGCACAGCAGTCGTACCGTGACGTCCTTCTCGACCTGCTTCGCCTGCGGCGGGTCGTCCCGTCGCAGCAGCCGCGTTTGTCGGTGATCAGGAAGACCGTGCGACGACGCCGAGACCATGCCGCAGACGCGGCTGCTCACTACGAGGCGGGGCAGGCAGCAGCCGGGCTGGCACGGCATCTTGAGGCCGGTGGTGCCCTGGCCTCGGTTCCGGCCCCGGGGCTGGCGCTGGATCCGGGCGAGACGGCATACGCGGATGTCACCTGCGGAATGGCGCGGTTTTACCCCACCGATGTCGTCTACCAGCAGGGTGCGGGGTACTTCGAGTCTCACCCCACCTTCGGCCGCCAGTGGGTTCCCAACCGTCGTCTCGACGCCCGGCGCCGTCAGCAGGCGGAGGCCGAGGCGCAAGCACAATGGCGCGACCACACCTCTGCCCGCGTCGTCTTCACCTCTGACGGCCTCCGGATCAACCCGGCAGGGGCGCCCGCCGACTGGCTTCCCTTCGACCACGTACTCCTGAGCGGCATCTCCGTTGCCGCCGCTCGCCACGAGTTGATGCTGTCGTACAGCGTGTGCGCCCCGCTTTTGCTCGCGGGGCAGGCGGCGCTCTGGCTGAGTATCGCCGTCCGGCATCTTTCCCCAAGTACTCACGCCCAGGAGGGCTAGCCTTGGGGGCTTCACGTAGGTGAATGTCCAAGGTGTGATCGGAACCGCGAAAGATTCACCTGAATTGCAACTATGGGAATTGTCTAGCCCATATCGCCTCGTGGAAGAAGCAGTCCTCAGCTGAAGAAACGTATCTGGACGTACCCGCGTGTTCATGTTGGGCTTGGCGGGCAGACGGTCGGGCCGGGTAACGCTAGCCCTCTTAAGGAAGGCCGATGACGTGGACAGGACCCCCGTAGTGGCGTGCAACACGACAAGACGCTAGCAACTGACAATCCACATCGCGTCCCGGAGTCCGGAAATGCTTCCGCTCCGCTGGCCATTCGACCGGCGGAGCGGACACAGGCTTCGCGCCACTACGCTGCGCAGCCTCCGTCGGGCTCTTGGCGGAGGGAGGTCACCGATCGGTCAAAATTTCCGACGAGGTTCGTTCCAGATCCAGGGCTGACGATCTTGAACTCGCCCTTGTAGTTCTCGTCTCGATACAAGCACCAGTCGTCCGAGGTGCTGTTGAACACGCTCCGGGCTTTGTCGTTCCATCCGGTGACGCCGCGGAGATCGGACGTGTTGTCGTGCACCTCAAGCTTACTCCCAGCACCGCCGTGATCGTGGTACAGGCAGATGAACTCGTCCGGACATTCGTACGGGGAAAACGCCGTTGTCGTCTGCGGCGCTGCGACCAACAGGAACCCTGTAGCCACTGCTGCGGCGAATCCCTTTGCGACCCAACTCATACTCTTTTCCTTTCAGTCGGAGGAGGCTCTGGGATCATGAAGGGATGCCCCGGTAGTCGTGCCGGGTAAATCCCCAACGAAATCCGATAAAATGCGCGCGACCTCGGAGTACGAAGATCCGTGCCCCCACAAGGGTCCGTTTCCGGAGCTTTCGGAACGACTTTAGCGTGCCACATAAGGAAATGAAATCCCCCAGGAGGGTGAGCGATTAAACGGCAACCCAACGAACCAAGGACATTCTAATCAACTACCCCGGCAGTCGGATGTGACACTCGAATGAACCCTTGAGGAGTGCGGAGGGACGGTCGATAGCTCTAACAGGAGAACTGGAACGATCAAGAGGGGCTAGAGTCCAATGAAAGAAGAAGGTAAGCGTATTGTCGTACGCTTGAAGGATGTGCACTGCAAGAACACAGAAGACATGTCCGGCACTGACGAGTTCTATATCGCAGGCGGAGGAGGGACAGGACCTGATTCAGGTCGCACGCACACAGCAATCCTAACGAAACCAATTGAGATCAGCAAAGGCCAGACGAGCATCTTCCCCCCTGAGGAATCGGTGGTCTTTGATGGCCGCGTACACGCAAACGACTTCATCGAGATCTCCCTCCAATTCTTCGATGAAGATTTTAAAGTAAAAAAGGACTTCGACGACAAATACAAAGCATTGGTGGCAGCATTGGCAACTGCCGTCGGGGCGGCGGTCACTTCGGTCGGCACGCCTGTGGCCGGCGCCGTTGCGGCAGCGATCTTCACGGCGACAGTTCCGGCACTACTGAAGGTGCTTGAGAGTATCGACAAGGATGACACCCTCGGTATCGTAGAAAAAAGGATCGAGTTGAAAGATCTCAAGCCCGGATCAAATGGTCCATTTTCGTGGCACTTCACCGAAAAGGAGAATGTCATTCGCGAGGGACTACCGAAGCCTCACGAAAGATTTCCGAGGTCCGAAGAAATCGGCTACAGCGATTGGGGCTACACCGTAAGGTATGAAATCGATGTGTCTTCGGCATCGGCTTGATTCCGCATTTGATCCAGCTCGTGCGGCTAAAAGTTTTCTCGTAATCCCATGAGGCTGAGGGTTACGCTGTGTCCAGGTCAGCACCGATGGCACCGGCCGAACGAAGCGAACACCCGAGGTCTGCGTCAATCACCAGGTCGTGATCGACGCAGACACCCGGCTCGCCGTCGCTCTCGGCCAGCCACTTCCTGGACACCGCAACGCCTGCAAGGCGTGAGAACTGTCCAGCGCCAAAACCACCCGTCGGCAACCCGACCGTCACCGCCGATGACGGCTACCGGGGCACCGGTCTAGTCAACCCGCACCGCCGCGGACCCAACCAAGCCCAACTCCTGGGCTGGGAAGAGGAACACAACTCCTCTCACCGCAAAGGCCTAGCCCTCGTCTAGCACGCCTTCGCCCACATGAGGACCTGAAGATCCTCAGCGACCGCCACTTCAAGAGCGACGGTATCCACCACACGCCGTCGCCCGGATCCACAGGCTCGCCCACGCAGGGTGGTGCAGAATCCAACAGGTCCCCTCAGCTCGCCATAGCCAATTTACGGGACGGCCCTCACAAAAGTAGGAATTTACTTCCCGAGAAGAAACTTCCTGCATTAATTCAAGTTCGAGTTCTTCCCGCACCCCTGCCAGGCTTTCTGCGCGACCAACGCCATAGGCGTTCTTTGGGTCGCGCAGATTTCGCGTTCCCGGAGTCTGCTCTCCGACATCCAGGGCCTTCACAAGCAGGAGTACGACTTCATGCGCTCTCGTATACCCCCACCATTCCGGCTGGCCGCTGTCGCTGTGGCCGCCGGGGTGGTGGGCACCCTGGCCTGGACACCCACCGCGGTCGCGGTGGACAAGTACGGTCCGGGCTACCAAATTCCGGATTCCGAGGGTCACGCCGCTTCCAGTCACATCGGGGCATACGGCCCGCCGGGGCTGCGAGTCTGGGGCGACAACGAGACATACTGCGCAGATCCTTCCCGGCGTGGTCCCGACTCGGCCGGCGGGTACTTCGGGCCCAAGCCGATCTCCCAGTGGACCTCTTCGGAAACGGGGCAGCGCGTTCCAGACGCCAACGTGGCGTACGCCTCGTACATCATCGGCAAGTACGGCCAGACGCGCTCCGATTCACAGGCTGCGGCCGTGGATGCAGCCACGTACGAGCTGCTCGCAGGCGGGTCCTACGGAATCAACGGCTCGCGCGGCAAGGCTCGCCTGTCGTATCCCAAGGTGTCTTCCAACTCCCGGTCGCTGTCCCTGGGGTACCTCTCCGAAGCGAAGCGACTCGCGGGTCCGTACGAGCTGCATGTCCGGCCGAAGGCTCGGGAGACCACCGAGGGCACGACCGTGGCCGTGGACGTGGACGTCACGTCCAAGCTGTCCGGCGAACGGGTGCCCGGCGTCAAGGTGGAGCTCGGCGCGGGCCCGGCGACCGGCAGCGTCACCACCGGCTCAAACGGCCGGGCCAGCTGGACGTTCACGCCCTCGACAACGGGCACGGCCACGGTCAAGGGAACTGCTACCGGCCTGCCCGGATCACAGCTCAAGACGCTGGCCCCGCACGATTCCCGCGCCCAGCGGATGCTGCTGGCCGGGAACAAGACGACAGCGCAGGGTTCCGCGGCCGTCACGGTCAAGCCCGCCACCGGTGGCCTGGAGATCCACAAGAGCGATCCCGAGGGGGCACGCCTGGTCGGCGTCGCTTTCCAGCTGTTGGACTCCACGGGGAAGGTGGTCAAGGAGGGCAAGACCACCAAGGACGGCGTCCTGACCTTCGAGGGTCTGGCACCAGGCAAGTACCGGCTGCACGAGACCTCGACGGGCGACCAGGTCCACGACCTGGTGCCTGACCAGGATGTGCTGATCGTGGCCGGTCAGTCCGGCTCGGCGAAGCCGGTTTCGGTCATCGACCCGTTCAAGGACGCCGAACTCGTCCTGAAGAAGGTGGACAAGGCCACCGGCAAGCCCCTGGCCAACGCGGTGATCGAGATCGACGCGGACGCGACGGACGCCTCCGGGAAGCACGGACCCGGCAAGAAGATCGCGAATGTGACCACCGGCAAGGACGGCCTGGCGAAACTCAAGCTCGGTGTCGACGTGAAGGCGGGCAACGCGTACTGGGCGAAGGAGGTCAAGGCTCCGCTGCACTACCAGCTGAACAGCGCGCCGGAGCGGTTCATGGCGAAGGCCGGTGCCGTGGTCAACCTGACGCTGACCAACGACCCGATCCCCGCGACCATGCACGTGCTGAAGACCGACAAGACGAGTGGCAAGGTCCTTGGGGGCATGGGCTTCGACGTCTCGACGGTCAAGGTCGATCCGTCCGGTGCCAAAGTTCCCGGCACGAAGGTCGCTTCGGGCACGACCGGGGCTGACGGCAAGTCCCAGCCGATCAAGCTGGACGCCACGGTCGAAGCGGGGATCGAGTACCTCCTCACCGAGACCAAGGCACCGGAGGGCTACGACAAGCTTGCCAAACCGATCAGTTTCACCGCTCGGGCGGACGCGGAGGTGACCGTGCGGGCTCAGGACAGCAAGACCCCGGCCCCGACCACCCCGCCGACGGCACCCCCGTCCAAGCCGGGCTCGCCCCCTCCGCCGGCAGCGAAGGGAGGCGGCACCCCGCCACAGACGCCTGCCTCGGGCTCCCTGGCCAAGACCGGGTCCGAGATGGCGCCCTGGGCCCTCGGCGGTGCAGCCGCCCTGCTGGCCGCTGGGGGCGGAACGATGTGGATGACCCGTCGCCGTCGACAGGCATCGGCCACGGCCGGTAACAGCCCGCAGGAGTAGAGCCTCCGCGGTCTCCTGCGCAAGGGGCCATGGCCGCTCTGCCCGCGGTCGTGGCCCCTTCCTCTCCTGATCACCTGCACCAAGGTTCTGGTTCCCGCATGCCTCATGACGCCCGGTTGATCCGCATATCTACGGTTCTTTTCGCTACGTTCTCGCTCGCGCTGACGTCCGCGTGTTCCAGTTCCTCCGACAGCGGGACCGCTCCGCACGCCACCCACCCCTCCTCCGTCTCCGCGGGCATCGCCAAGTCGACGCCGACCGCCAAGCCGTCGGCTCCCGCGGCCCGCAACGGCCTTCCCGAGGACCTGGTGAAGGTGGCGCGGTCCTTCACCGCGGCCTTCGTGCAGCACGACGCTCGGGACGGGCACGACCGCGCCTTCGCCGACGCGGGAGCGCGCGCAGCCGCGTACGCCTCCGGCGAGTTGGTAGGTGTCCTGCCGCAGCGGCGTCCTGGCCAGGACGCTCCATGGACGGCCCTGCGAGAGGAGCGGGCGAAGGTCACCGCCAGGATCGTTTCCGTACGGGTCCCGGACGGCGCTCCGGCTGCGGCCCCCGACGCCGCTCTGGTGCGCGTCGCCTACACCCTCACCACGACTCCAACGAGCGGCCCGGCGCGGCGGAGCGACGAGCAGCTCGCGCTCCGGCTGGAGCACACCTCCGACGGCTGGCGCGTCACCGCGCTGCCCTGGGCGTGAGGGGCCGCGATGAAGAAGATCGTACGGTCCTGCCTCGCCCTGTTCCTGGGCCTCGGCCTGGCCGGCATGGGACTGCTGATGATGTTCCAGAGCGCGGACCACGCCTCCGCGAAAGAGACCGGGCCCGGTGCCGGGCTGACAGCGGAGTCCCCCGTCCCCGCGTGGGTGCGCCCCATCATCCACAAGCATGCCGGCGAGTGCCCGCAGGTCACCGAGTCGCTCCTCGCGGCCCAGCTCTACACCGAGTCCGGCTTCAACCCCAAGGCGAAGTCGCCGGTGGGCGCGCTGGGGATCGCCCAGTTCATGCCCGGAACCTGGGCGCAGTACGGACGGGACGGCAACGGAGACGGCAAGAAGGACGTCTTCGACCCGGAAGATGCCATCGCCGCCCAAGCGCACTACGACTGCGTGCTGGCCGACGAGGTCAAGAAGGTGCCGGGCGACAGCACCGACAACATGCTGGCCGCGTACAACGCGGGCGGCGGATCCGTGATCAAGTACGGCGGCGTGCCGCCGTACGCGGAGACGCGCAGCTACGTGAAGTCGATCCGCGACCTCGCCACGAAGTGGGCGTCGAGCGCGGGCCCCGCCCCGCTGCCTGCGGGCAAGGGCGCCGCCCGCGCGATCGCCGCCGCCCGTACCGCTATGGGCACCTGGTACCGGTGGGGCGGCGACTGCGTATCGCCCTTCGAAGGGCAGGGCGGCTGCGACTGCTCCTCGCTGATGAAGATGGCGTGGAGCAAGGCCGGGGTGAACCTGCCGCGCGTCACCTATGACCAGGTGCGTATGGGGACTCCTGTCAAGAGCACCTCGCAGCTCCAGCCCGGCGACCTGCTGTTCTCGGTCGGCTCGGCCAGCCACCCGGAGCACGTCGGGATGTTCATCGGCAACGGCGAGGTCATCGAGGCCCCGCACACCGGCGCGAAGGTCCGCATCAAACCCCTCAGCTTCTGGACCCCTCAGATCGTCGCCATGCGGCACATCAGCTGAATCGCTTCTCCACCCGTTCATCCAGCGTCTTGCGCAACCAAAGGAATGCCATGCACTACGTTCTCGCTGCCGCGACCGATCCCGCTCTGCACCAGCCCCTCGCCGCCGGCGTGGACATCATCTCCGGCGTGAAGCCCGACTGGGGCCCGTTCGGCAAGCTCGGCGGCACCGCCAAGATGATCCTGGGCGTACTCGCCGCCGCGGTCCTGGTCGTCGGAGCATCCTGCTTCTTCATCGGCCTTGCCAAAAGCCGGGGCTGGACGGGCGAAAGCCACTCGACCATGGACTCCTCGCGCGGCAAGGGGCTGATGGTCGGCGGGGGCGTCATCGTCTTCCTCGTCGCGAGCTTCGGCACGCTCTTCACGATCGTCTACGGCCTGGGTGTGTGAACCGATGATTCACGGCACCCCGCCCGGCCGGATCCCCACCCCCGGCGGCTCCCCCGGAACCCGGCCCAAGCCCTCCTCCAGGATGAAGCTCTGGGGCATCGCTGCGGGCGTCGTTGCCCTGATCACAGCGGCCGGAGTCGTCGTCAGCGTCACCACGGGCAGCTCCCCTGCCCCGGTGCCTTCCTCAGGCCCCGCCGCGACCCGCGGGCCCGCAGAGGGCGGGGCGCGCGCACGCGTGGTCGACGGGGTACCGCTCGGGTACCCCCGGACCGCGGACGGCGCGAAAGCCGCCGCCGCCAACTTCGCGACGGTGCGAGGCAGCGCCGCGTACCTGACCGACGAGCACGCCCGGCACCGGGCCGCAACAACCATGAGCAGCAACGCCGTGCGTCAGAGCGCCGCGAGCGAGGCGGACCGGACGGCCGCGCAAGCCGCCAAGCAACTGCAAGGCGACGCCCGGAAGATCAATGCCCAACAGTCGATCGCCCGCACAGGGGTGCTCTCTGCCCATGCCTTGGCCGTCGATACCCACAAGGCGACCATCCGCCTGTGGATAACCTCCGTCCGGGGGAATTCGGCTGGTCACGCGCCGCCGCAGGCTTCCTTTCAGTCCGTGACGGTCAGCCTCCTCTGGGAACAGGGGAGCTGGAAGGCTTCCGGGTTCTCCACGGCTCCGGGAATGGTCGCGCCGCTCTCGACGCGGCAGGCCACCAACACCGCGGCGGACTTCGTGCAGTACGTACCCGAAGAGGCCGCCGACCCGGTTCTCAGCGGTATCGCGGCGAAGGGCGGTCTGCCCGGCCAGTACCCCAGGGACGAGCAGGGTGTTCGTGCCGCAGCGACCAGCGCCGTCATGCTCTACGGCGACCCGCGGTTCTTCATCGACGCCGACTGGCGGCACCGGATGCTCCGGGCCACCGCCGCGCCGAGCACCCTCTCCTCGGTCACCCGCGACGCGGACTCGACCGCCCGGCTCGTCGCGGAGAACCGGCAGCTGGGAGACGACGGGAAGACGGCCGACGAAGGGCGGCTCGTCACGCGGACCGCCGTGCTGGCGACCCGCACCCTGACGCGCTCGGACCAGGCGGCAAGCGTCGAGTTGTGGACGGCATCCCTCGGCGGCGTCGCCGGGGGTGCGGACGAGTCCCAGCGTCCGCAGGTCGGATACCTGCGGATGACCGTCGATCTCGTCTGGGCAGACGGCACGTGGAAGACGACGGCTGTCACCCCTTCCGAGCCGCTGGTCCCCACTCCTCCGGCCGCCGAGCAAGCCAGCCCGGCCAGTGGTTTCGCTGAAGTGGGAGGGACGGATGACGCGCCTGCGCTTGCGTGAAGACGTTCCGGGCCTCCTGCGGATCGACCGCTCTGTGCCTCGCCGGAGCCTGGGGCGCCGACTGCACACCCTCTTGTGGGTCAACGTCGTGATCGGCTTCGTGTTCGTCCCGTCAGCGGTCGCAAATCCCTTCTGCTACATCCCGATGGTCTGCGAGGCCAAGGCCGCCATCGACTTCGTGAGCGCCCCCCTCGGGTTCCTGCTCCAGAAGCTGACCGATGCCAATATCTGGTTTCTGCGGAAAATGCTGGATCTGATCCAGAACACGACGCAGTTCGATCTCACGTCTCCATCGTTTCTGAAGCAGTACGCCATCGTCTTCGCGGCCAGCACGCTGATCACCGCGGCCCTGTGGCTGACGGCCGTCGCGAAGCGGGCCGTGCGGGGGGTCTCCCTGACCACCGCCATCTCGGAGGCGATCGGCTTTCTCATCCTCCAGTTCGTGGTCAACTCGCTGACGCCGGGCGCAATTGCTCTGTTGATGAAGGCCATTGACGAGGTCACTGCGGTCTTCGCGCCGTATGCCACGGAGAACTTCAAACCCTTCCTCGCCAACATCCTCAAGATCATGGCTTCGAGCCCGAACGAGGGCGTCGGACAGCTCATGGTGGTCAACCTGGTCATGATGTGCGGTGCCCTGCTGATGTGGGTCGAACTGCTGATCCGAGGATCTGCGATCTATGTCGGCGTCGCGCTCGGGCCGCTGGTCAACGCGGGGCTGGTCGACCGGGACCTGTGGGGCAAGAGCAAGAAGTGGTTCGGGGCCCTGCTCGCCCTGGGACTGTCCAAGCCCGTGCTGTTCGCGTTGCTGGGCCTGGGCGGCGCTGTCCTCAGCGACTCGACCGGGAGCCTGAGCGACGCGGTCTCGAAAATCCTCGTCGGCGCGCTGATCCTGATCTTGGCCGTCTTCGCGAGCGCCACGCTCTACAAGTGGATTCCCGCCTTCGGCGACGATATGGCCCAGCTTCATCACGACCGCAAGGCGGCTGCCTCCGCCGGTCCCGCCGCAGCGGTGGACGGACCGGCCCAGCACGCCAACCGGTCGATGTCCACGTACCTCCAGGACTCACTGGTCGGCGGGGGCACCTCGGCAGGTGGTCGGTCGGCAGGCGGCAGCAACGTCGCCCGCGCCGGGGCTGGCAGGCAGGCTGTCTCCCCGACGGTGGGACAAGGCCAGGCCGGCACGGCGAGCGCCAAGGCTGCGCCCGGGCCCGGAGCGGCTGCGGCTGGTCCAATCGGTGCTGCGGCGTCCGTGGCCAAGGCCGGTGCGGATGTCGCGAAGAACAAGGCGGCGAACGCTCCCGGCTCGCAAGGGGCCGACGCCGCGCAGAGCGGCACCGAGCAGGGCCAGGGTGCCGAAGCCTTCGGGCCTCCGGCCGCAGCCCGATCTCAGGGAGCGGCCTCCGGCTCTGTCATCGGCTCCACCCCACAGGCACCGCCGCCCCAGAGCGAGGGCCCGCCGGTCAGCGGATACCGAGGCCCCGGCCGCCGCTCGCGGCCCGGCCAATGTGTCAGGGCCAGTTGTCAGCCCCAGCCCGGTACCAGGGGCCGGGCCTGCGCCTCAAACCCCGCCGCCCTCCGCGCGCCCGGGACCACCGGCCCCGCCCCCTGCCGCTGGGCCCGCCAGTCCCAGGCCCTCGAACCCTCCTGCACCGCCGGCCCCGCCGTCCGGTGGCGGGACGCCCACCAGCAAGGACACCTGATCCATGGCTACGCGTACGTATCAGTTCGGAAAGCACCGCCCGACCGGCTTGGTCGGCCGCCGAGACCTCGGCGAACAGGTCGTCCTCGGCTGCGGAGCCGCTGGCGGCATCCTGTCCGGCTTCCTCTTCAGCGCCGTCCCGGCGCTGGCCGGCATCGGCCTGGTCCTGCCCATCGTGATCGCCGTCCTCGTGGTGTACGTGCCGTACCGGCCGAAGGGCACCGCGCAGCGCCGCACGGTCTACCGCTGGTGGCGGATCAAGCGCTACCACCGCAAGGCCCTCGCCCGGACGGGCGGCGTATGGGTCTCCCCCGCGATCGAGGCCGGTACCCGCCGGGACGGAACAGCGCCGCACGCCGCCCTCGCGGAACCGGAGGGGCTCGCCGGGATGACGTGGGTGGCCGTGACCGTCCGCGGTCAGCAGGCGATCGTCGTCCTCCAGCCCCAGGCCGGCTGCGTCACCGCGACGCTGGAAGTC
This sequence comes from Streptomyces sp. NPDC057654, assembly GCF_042800135.1. Taxonomy (NCBI): domain Bacteria; kingdom Bacillati; phylum Actinomycetota; class Actinomycetes; order Kitasatosporales; family Streptomycetaceae; genus Streptomyces; species Streptomyces sp. NPDC057654. The sequence goes on from NZ_JBHVHQ010000034.1 coordinate 16,790, forward strand.
GCCTCGCCCGGTCTGGGCGGCAAGGAGGTCGGGGAGCAGGTCGTCGCCCTGGAGCGCTGGGGGGAGCTGCTCGACGCCTTCGGCAACGCTGAGGAGCACCCGGTCAAACGTATCCAGGTGCTCGCACGGCAGATGAAGAGCGACCCCTATGCTCATCAGCGGTTCGTGGCCCAGCGCGACGAGTCGGCCGCCACTGCGGGGGCACCGCAGTGGCTCAAGGACTCGTACGACGCGTTGGCGGACGCCGTGTCGACCTCGGCGGAGGAACACCGCTACTACATCACCGCGCACGCGAAGTTCACCCGCGACCTGGCGGCCGACGGGGCGGCCCGTGGGACGGGCGACGAAGGCGTGGCCGCCGCCATGGCCGCGTACCTGGAAGAGCTGTGGGCCCGCTGCGAAGACGCCGACCTGTCGGTGATCGCTCCCCTCGATGAGGGCAGGATGACGGCGTTCATCCGCAACAGTTACGACCCCGATCACGCCATCTGGGACACCGGGCTCCCTCACGGCCACGCGTTCCCGCGCAACGTTGACGTCCGCCACGGCGAGTACGTAGCCACCCGCGCCGCCGGGTCAACGGACAACTGGTTTCACGCCACGGCGGCCGTCATCTCCTGGCCGACCACGCCGGTAGGCCCCGACTTCTTGGCGCCCCTGCTCATCGGCATGCCGGACGTGATCCGGACCATCAGCATCACGCAGAACCTGGAGCCGAACGACAAGGCCGTGGAACGGACGTTGCAGGAGGACACCAACAACCAGGCCGAGATGCTCCGCAACCGCCAGCGCGGCAAGAACGTGGACCCGCGCGACGTGATCGCCGCCAACGCGACAGGCTCACGCGGCATGGCCCTCGCCGCCTCTGGCGCGGCCGGCGCCGCAGCCGTCGGCTACATCACCATTTCCGCGCGCAGCGCCGAAGAGCTGGAGAAGACCAAGCGCACGACGGCTTCCCGCGCGCGCAACTCCCATCTGCGCATCGAGTGGCTCGACCTCGAACACGCCCGCGCCTTCGCCACGACCCTCCCGCTCGCCGGAGGCATCAAGTGACCGGCCTCCTCAGTTCCCTGGAACCGGCGCACCAGACGGCACAGCGCCCGCTCTACACCGAGACCACCACCAGTCAGGCCCTCTACCTGCCCATCGCACCGCCGACCCTGGGCACGGCCGGGGCCGTCATCGGCCGCGAGCTGTACAGCGGGAAGGCGTTCATCTACTGCCCGTTCAGTGCCTTCGGCGACGGACTGCCCGGCGGAAACATGATCGTGATGGGCGACACCGGCCGCGGCAAGAGCGCGCTCACCAAGACCTACGCGGCCCGGCAGATCCGCCTGGGTCGCAAGGTCGTCGTCCTCGACACGAAGGAGCAAAAGGAGCGCGAGGAAGGCGAATGGGCAGCTCTGGGCCGCTCTCTCACCGGCAAGGCCCCGGTGAAGTTCACCCCTGGCGGCGGGAAGGGGGCGTCCTGTATCAACCCGATGGACCCCGCCATCGCGGGCAAGCGCCAGATCGAACTGGTCCGTACGATCGTGGAACTCGGCCTGGGTAAGCCCCTGGACGAGTTCGCGGGCTCCGCCCTGCGGCTCGCGATCCGCCTGGCCCACCAGCGCGCCGCCGAAGCAGGGCGTGCCCCGATTCTGGCGGACGTCGCGGAAGCACTGCGCGCGCCCGAGGAGTCGGACGCCCGCGCCAAGCAGCGGACCCGCGACGAACTCCTGGGCGACGGCCTCGAAGCCTCCTACGTGCTGGACCGACTGTGCGGGAGCGATCAGGACGCCTCCGGCGACCTGATCGGCATGCTCGACGGGCCGACCAGCCTCGGTGTCGACCTCGACGCCGACATGGTCGTCTTCGACCTGACCAAGGTTCCCTCCGGCGGCGTCGCCATGACCATCCTCGTAGCGGTGATCTCCGTGTTCCTGGAGGAGGTCTGGCTGCGTCCGATGTGCGAGTGCGGCACCGAACCGGGCCAGCACGAGCGCAAGATCGTGGACGCGAATTCCGGCGCCTGGGAACTCGGACCGAACCAGGCGTCGGGCTGCCGCCGCTACACCCAGCGCAAGCGCATCCTCGTATGCGAAGAAGCCTGGCACATCCTCGGCACCCCACAACTCGCCGCTCTGCTAGAGAAATTCCTCAAATTCGCACGGGGCTACGGCCTTGCCTGCATTTTCATCGTGCACCACCTCAGCGACATCGACGACAGCCCGGAGACCCAGGCCGCGCTGAAGATGGCGGACACCGTCGTCGTGTACTCGATGAAGAAATCCGAAGCCGAGGACACCGCCGCGCGACTGGGCTTCCCGGTCTGGACGGCCGAACACATCATGCGCCTCCGCCGCGGAGTGGCCCTGTGGCAAGTGGGCGAAGTGATCTACCCCGGCGTGCAGCACCTCCTGACGCAGGCCGAGCAGCACTTGTGCTTCTCCTCCGGCTCCATGACCGACCTCGCCACCACCGAACCCAACACGGCATGACGGTCTGCACCACCCCGACATGGACGAGCTGACCGGCCGTCCACGACTACGCCGAACTCGGAGTCCCCATGACCGTCCTCACCACCCTCCACCACAGCCCCTCCGCGCATCCCTCCCAGGGACAAGCACTGCGAGATGAGATCGACGCCCTGCACTCCGAGTTTCTGGACACGGCCCGGCGCGTCGCCCAGCTCGCCGAACAGCTCGATCACGACGACGCTCACGCCGCGGGGGGCCGTGCCCGAGCAGCGGTGGGCCACCTGTGGCGCGGGGCCGAGGACCTGCACGCCGCCTTCCACCGCGCTCCGCCCCGAGCGGCCGGCCCCTCCGCGCCGGTAGCGAGGCTGTGTGCTCGCAGGATGCGCTACCTCGCCGCCCGCACCGCACGAAAGGCGGCGTGATGGATCTCCTTCCGACCAGCCTCTCGATCGCTCTGGTCGTCATCGTCGCCGTGTGCGCACTGGCCTTTCTGGCCGTGCGGATCACATCCGCACGTACTCAGCGCGACGACGGCTTCGCCTCGAAGGCCCAGCTCAAACGCCAGCTCTCGGCGAAGGCAGCTCTGAAGGCCACCGAGATCCGGCCGTCCCTGCACAACGGAGATCACCCGCCGGCCCGCAGTGCGCCGGTGAACCTCCACAAGCGCACGCACTCCGCGCCGCGCTGAACGGACCCTCTTCAACTGCCCTCTCCTCGCACCTCCCGGAGCACCTCCATGCACCACGCACCTCACGACTTCGGATACCGCCTGGGGACGTCCGTCCGTCCCAAAGGCGTTGAACTGTGGTCCAGGGCCGACAAGGCGTGCCGGGTGATCGGCCCCATGGGATCGGGCAAGACCCTGCGCTTCTTCGCGCCGACCATCCGCAACTGGGTCGGCCCGGTCCTGGCCACCTCGTCCAAGTCGGACCTCGTAGAGCTGACCTTGGACGCCCGGCGGCAAGACAACCGTCCGGTCCTGGCCTTCGACCCCCAGAACATCGCTCCCTCCTTGCCCAGGGTGCGCTGGTCACCAATCACCGGCGCGGCGGACACCGAGGCCGCGATGATGCGGGCCAAGGCGTTCGTCGCCGGTTCCCGCACCCCCGGAGCCGCTGTCCAAAGTTCCGAAGGCAGCGCCTTCTACAAAGGGCAGGCGGCCAAGGTCTTCGCCGCCCTCCTACACGCGGCTGCCCTTGACGGAGCCAGGATCGACCACCTCCTGAAGTGGGCTCGGAAGCTGTCCGACCCCGCTCCGCTAGGCATCTTGAGCGCCCACCCCGGTGCTGGCCCCGGCTGGGCGGACATGCTCCGAACGTCCACCACCGGCGACTCGCGGACCGTCGGCAACACCGCCGTGACCCTCGACGCGGCCCTTGAGCCCCTCATGCACCAAACCGTGATCGACGCCCTCCAAGGAGACGGCGAGGAGCCCACGGACTTCCGCGCGTTCCTCGACGCCGGCGGCACCATCTACCTGCTGGGCAAGGACTCGGAGGTGAACTCGGTCGCACCGCTGACCACCGCGGTGACAGAAGACCTGTTGGACATCGCGGAGGCCCACGCGCTCACCTCTCCCGCCGGACGACTCGACCCTCCGCTCCTCGCCGCGCTAGACGAAGCCCCGAACATCGCCCCCATCCCCTCCTTGCGGCAGCGCGTCGCCGATGGGCGCGGGCGCGGTATCACCGTGATCTACGGGCTCCAGGCGTGGGCATCTGCCGTCGCCCGATTCGGTGCGGACACGGCGAACGAGCTGGCCTCCTTCACCAACCACGTGGTGGTCTTCGGCGGCGCGAAAGACCCGGCCTTCCTCAAGGACATGTCCGATCTCTGCGGGCAGGTCGAGCGTGTCCGTACGACAAGGACCACCACCCGCGGCGACGGCCGCGGCGAGTCGACCGCACGGCACATGGCCCTAGAACCGGTCCTTCGCGGCGACGAGATCAAGGGGCTCCCCGACGGTCAGGCGCTGGTTCTCGCCGACAACCTGCCGCCTGTCGTCACTCAGCTCGACGGCATGTGGACCTGGGACTCCTGGCCCGAAATTGAAACCAGGATCCACGATCTGCGCCAGGCCAACGAAACCGAACGAGCCCGGCAGCAGGCGGCACGAAGGCACACCGCTGCCGCCCACACGGCCACCTGGGCTGCCCGACGGGGGGCGAATGCCGCGTGACCACCACCTCGATCACACTCTTCGCGCCCTTCCCCGACCAGCCCGCAGACCTCGCCGAATACGCAGCGGCAAGGAGCGCGGAAGACGCGGAGGCGTACGGCCCACCCCCTTGGGACATCGGAGCCCTGCCAGAGGACCTCAGGGCTTCGCTGCTGGGGTGGCTCGACACCGTGTGCCGCTGGCTGAACCAGACGTACACCTGGCAACCACAGCACGCCATCCCGCCGTGCTGGCAAGAGCACGAACACCTCGGCTACGAAATCGCCGCCCTCGCCTTCGCCCGCGCCGACGCCTACGAAGACGCCGGTTCCGCAGTGGTCTGGCACGAGCAGTACACCCGCTTCCAGGCCCGCATGAGCGAAGCACTCGGCAAGGTCGGCGACGAATGCCGCGTCGGCCGCCACGAGCCCCGCCCGGCGCGCTTTCAACTGGACGCGTGGCCTCCCCGGTTATCCGCTGACTGGTGAAGCGGTGGCGAAGTCGGCCAACGTTCCTCGGCGTGCTGCAAACGGTCGTCGTGGGCCCTGGTGTACAGACCCGGCTGAACCTCGTCGCAACGGTCACGTAGTACACGCTCCGACTGAACGGTTCGAGCTGAGGGGGAAGAGACTTCAGTGTCCTGATGGGTTTGGGCAGACTGGCCCGGATGTCTGGCCGCGCAGGTAGGCGGAACGCTCCTCAGGGGTGAAGTCGCGCTGGATGGCTTGGCAGATGCGTTTGACGGACTCGGCGGCGTCGGGAAGATCTGGGGCCCACAGCCGCACGGTGTCGTCGTTACTGCCGGTGGCGAGGGTTTTGCTGTCAGGGCTGAACGCCACGGAGGTCACCGCGCTGCCGTTGCCAGGGAGTGTGGCCCGGGGTTTGGACGCTCCGTTGGCAGTCGCATCCCACAGCCGCACGGTGTCGTCGCTACTGCCGGTGGCGAGGGTTTTGCTGTCAGGGCTGAACGCCACCGAAGACACGTAAGTGCCGTTGTGGGGGAGTGCGGCCCGTGGTGTGGATGCTCCGCCGGCATTCGTGTCCCATAGCCGCAGCACGCCGTCGTTACTGCCGGTGGCGAGGGTTTTGCTGTCAGGGCTGAACGCCACCGAGCGCACCTTAGTACCGCTGCCAGGAAGTGTGGCCCGGGGTTTGGATGCCCCGTTGGCAGTCGCATCCCACAGCCGCACCCTGCCGTCCTTATCGCCGGTGGCGAGGGTTTTGCCGTCAGGGCTGAACGCCACGGAGGTCACCGTGCTGCCGTTGCCAGGGAGTGTGGCCCGGGGTTTGGACGCTCCGTTGGCAGTCGCATCCCACAGCCGCACGGTGCCGTCGTTACCGCTGACGGCGAGGGTTTTGCTGTCAGGGCTGAACGCCATCGAAAACACCTCAAAGTCGTTGCCAGGGAGTGTGGCCCGGGGTTTGGATGCCCTGTTGGCAGTCGCATTCCACAGCCGCACCAAGCCGTAATTACCGCTGACGGCCAGGGTTTTGCCGTCAGGGCTGAACGCCACCGAGCGCACCTTAGTACCGCTGCCAGGAAGTGTGGCCCGGGGTTTGGTCGCTCCGCCAGCATTCGTGTCCCATAGCCGCAGCACGCCGTCGTCACTGCCGGTGGCGAGGGTTTTGCTGTCAGGGCTGAACGCCACCGAGCGCACCTTAGTACCGTTGCCAGGGAGTGTGGCCCGGGGTTTGAATGCCTCGTTGGCAGTAGTCGCATCCCACAGCCGCACCCTGCCGTCACTATCGCCGGCGGCGAGGGTTTTGCCGTCAGGGCTGAACGCCACCGAAGACACGCCAGCGTCGTTGGGGGGGAGTGTGGCCCGGGGTGTGGACGCTCCGCCAGCATTCGTGTCCCACAGACGCACCGTGTCGTCGTCACTGCCGACGGCGAGGGTTTTGCCGTCAGGGCTGAACGCCACCGAAGACACGTAAGAGCCGTTGCCAGGGAGTGTGGCCCGGGGTTTGGATGCCCTGTTGGCAGTCGCATCCCACAGCCGCACCCTGCCGTCCTTATCGCCGGCGGCGAGGGTTTTGCCGTCAGGACTGAATGCCATGGAGGTCAACAAGCTGCCGTTGCCGGGGAAGCGGTTGCGGAGTGGGAATGCGGCGGCTGCGTAGAGGCTGCTCGTTGCTTCGCTGGTGGGGCTGATGCGGTAGGCCCGGACGGCCAGGAGTGAGGCCAGGTCAGGGTTGGTGTCGATGAGGACGGTGGACTGGGCGGCCAGCTGGCGGGACTGTGCCTCGCGCTGAGCCGCGACTGCCTCTTGGCGTTGCCAGAAGGCGATTCCCGCGGCGATGAGGGCGAGGACGAGCAGTCCGGCCAGGGCGGTGTTGATGCGTCGGGTCCG
>NZ_JBHVHQ010000035.1:0-23724 GCF_042800135.1 Streptomyces sp. NPDC057654
CTTCCGGGGCGGTTTCCGGCGGTCGGGCATCGGGATTCCTTCACGGTCGCGGTCGCTGGACATCGGCAGGCACACCGGGCGGACGCCGCCGCCCGGCCCGCGAGGTGACCGGACCACTTCGGACCGCTGGAGCACAATGCAGGATATACGTGCCGAATCCCGCGACCGTGAAGGCTGGACGGACTGCGGCCGGGGGCCGGCGGGCGCTCGTCCCGGCCGCAGCCCCGTGTCATTCGCCGACGTCGCGGCTCCGCAGGTCCGCGAGCGTCTCGCGGCGTACGAGCAGCCGGGCGTGGCCGTCCCGGACGGCGGCCACCGGCGGCCGGCCCACGAGGTTGTACCCCGAGGCCATGGAGACGTGGTACGCGCCGGCGGCCGGGACGGCGAGGAGGTCGCCGGGGCGGATGTCCGAGGGCAGCTCGACGCCCTCGGCGAGCACGTCGCCCGCCTCGCAGTGCCGGCCGACGACCGTCACGGCGCGGGGAGCCGCGTCGGAGGCGCGGCCCACCAGCCGGACGGTGTAGCGGACCCCGTACAGGGCGGGGCGCGGATTGTCGCTCATGCCGCCGTCGACGGCGACGAACGTGCGGTCGCCCGTGTGCTTGACAGACAGCACGTGGTACAGTGCGACGCCCGCCGGGCCCGCGATCCACCGCCCCGGCTCGATCGCCGGCCGGGGCACGGGAAGGCCGAACTCGGCGCAGCGCAGCGCGAGTTCACCGCAGACCCGGTCCGCGTACGCCCGCGGCTCCAGCGTCGGTTCGCCCGCCCGGTAGGGGATGGCGAAGCCGCCGCCGAGGTCGAGCTCGGGCAGCGTCACGCCGTGCCGGTCGCGGATCTCGGCGAGCAGCGGCACCAGCCGCCGTACGGCCGTGACGTACGGGTCCAGGCCGGTGATCTGCGAGCCGAGATGGCAGTGCAGGCCGACCAGGTCCAGCCGGGGCTGGCCGAGGACGCGCGCCACCGCGTCCGCCGCCTCGCCGCCCGCCACCGGCACCCCGAACTTCTGGCCCTCCACCCCGGTCCGTACGGCCGCGTGCGCGCCCGCCTCCACTCCGGGCACGACGCGCACCAGCACCCGCTGCCGGCTGCCGGCGGGCACCAGGGCGGCGAGCCGCGCGATCTCGCCCGTGGAGTCGATGACGATCCGGCCGACGCCCAGCCGCAGCGCGGTACGCAGGTCGGCGGGGCTCTTGGCGTTGCCGTGCAGGACGAGCCGGGCGGCCGGGAACCCCGCGTGGGCGGCCAGTTCCAGCTCGCCCGCCGAACACACGTCGAGGGACAGCCCCTCCTCCTCGACCCAGCGGACCATGGCGCGGGAGAGGAACGCCTTGCCCGCGTACGCGACCTCGGCGTCCGGCAGCGCCGCCCGCCAGGCGCGGGCCCGCGTCCGTACCTCCTCCTCGTCGATGACGTAGGCGGGGGTGCCGAAGCGGTCCGCGAGCCGGGCGAGCGCGACGCCGCCGACCGCGAGGTCGCCCGACGGCAGGACCCGCGTCGACGCGGGCCACGGGGAGGACGCCGCGCTCACCTCGGCGGGCGGCGGGGACAGCGGCGGGGGTACGGGCGCGAGTGACAGAGACATGGGAGTGCCTCCTTCGGGGGCAGAGCGGGGAGACCGCTGCGGGGAGCCGTCGAGCGGGGATGGATGCGGGCAGGCAGGGGCGTACGGACGGCCGTAAGCACGTGGGCGACCGGATACGCGCGGGCGGGGCCGGGGGCCCGGCTCAGGTGAGGAAGGCCTGGAGGGCGGCCACGGCCGCCGCCGCGCCGGTCACGCGCAGCGCGCCGACCGCGTCGGGGTCCCAGGAGGGCCGCCGGGGCGCACGCGGCTTCGGGCCGGGCTCGGGCTGCCGCGCCTTCGGCGGGCGGGCAGTGAGCAGCGGGTCAACCGAGAGCCGTGCGATGCCGAGGGGTTCGGCCAGCGCCAGCACGGCGGGCCGGGCGAGCCGGATGAAGGGCTGCTGAGGGCCCAGGACGTGCGAGAGCCGCCGCCTGGAGGTGAAGGCGACGGCGGTCCGGGTGCCGAGCGGGGTGCGGAAGACGCGCAGGGCGTAGCCGGCGGGGCAGGTCCGCACGGGTACGTACAGCGGCCCTGCCGCGCTGCTATCGGAGGGCTCGCCGTCCTCCGAGGCGCAGGCGGCGCCGGCGGAGCGCGGCTCGGCGGAGAAGGTGTCGGCGGGGGTGCGGCTGATATGCATGACGGTCCTTGCAAGGCGTCGGAACAGTGCACTCCACACGCTAGGCCGCCCGTGGCGGCCCGGTACCGGGCCCTGACATGCTGTTGATTCCCCTTCACGGTGATTTGACGAGCTGTTGACACCGACGACGCCCGGCATCCGCCCGAGGCCTGCCGACGAGGCGTCGCGGGCGCCGGCCGAAGGGCCCCGCGTCCCGGCCGGTGACCTGTCAACGGCCGTTGGCCTACAGTCGGCGGAGTGACGACACAGACCGGGAGCGACAGTCGCGGCGGGCGCGAGGACCGTGCCGTACGGCGGTCGGACGGCACGCGCGCCGCCATTCTCGACGCCGCCCGCCGCCGCTTCGCCGAGCACGGGTACGACCGCACCACCATCCGCGCCGTGGCCGCCGACGCCGGGATCGACCCCGCGATGGTCATGCGCTACTACGGCAGCAAGGACCGGCTCTTCGAGGCCGCCCTCGCCATCGACCTGCGCCTGCCGGACCTGCGGGACGTGCCGCGCGCCGACATCCCGCGGCGGCTCGTGCGCCACTTCCTCGACCGCTGGGAGGGCGACCCCGCCGACGACGCGCTGATGCTCCTGCTGCGCTGCGCCGTCACCAACGAGCGGGCCGCCGAGCGCGTACGCGCCATCCTGGCCGGGCAGGTCGTGCCCGCGCTCGCCACGGTCACCGACGCCCGCCGCACGGGGCTGCTCTCCTCGCAGCTCCTCGGCCTCGCTCTCACCCGCTATCTGCTGCGCGTCCCCGTCATCGCCGACCTCACCGCGGACGAGGTGGCCGACCTGTACGCGCCCGCCCTCGCCGGGCTCCTCGGCCTGGACGCCGGGTAGACCACGGCAATCCGCGCCCCCGCCGAAAACCTGTTGCCGCGATGAGGGGGCACCGGTTTTCATCGAGGACGACACGCGACCCCGGCAACTCGGCCGGGGCGGTGCGGAAGAGGTGGTGTTGTATGCCCGGGGCCCCGCGGAACTGCTCTCGTCATCGAGGACGGTCCGCACCGTCGGCGCTGCCCCCGCGGCAGGGCTGACACGGCACGTACTCCTCGGGCGCGAGCGGTGATCCCACGGTCCCGTCAGCTCGCAGCAGCCAGGAGTCCTCTTCACCATGTCCCGCGACAACCGCGACAACCGCGACCATCGCGATCAACGCAACCACCGCAACCACCGCGAACACCGTGAATACAGCCGCAACGACAATGAATTCCGCGAATATCACGATCACCGCGATCGGCGCACCACCGCCAAGCAAGCGCGTGTCCCTTCCTTCCGCTGCCTCAACTGCGGCCTCGACGTACCGATGAGCGCCGTCGGCACCAGCCACCGCAACCACTGCCCGAACTGCCTGTGGAGCCGTCACCTCGACGACACCCCCGGCGACCGGGCGGCCGACTGCGGTGCGCGGATGGAGCCGCTCGCCATATCCGTCCGCAAGGACGGCGAGTGGGTGATCGTCCACCGCTGCACCGGCTGCGGCGTCCTGCACGCCAACCGGACGGCGGGCGACGACAACGCGCTGCCGCTCACACGGCTCGCGGTCCGCCCACTGGCCCAGCCGCCGTTCCCCTTTGAACGGCTGGCCGGGCTGTGACGTACCAGGTGTGAGAACCGAGGGGGTGACCCGTCACGGGGGTCGGGTCACCCCCTCGGGCGCGTCGTTCCCTCGAATTCACTCGAACGAGTCGTCACTACACGGCGTCTTCACTCCGACGTGGCGCGCCGACGACGGTCACCCCAGGGCGGCACCTCACCGTGAGCCACCGCGCAGCACCGCTCCACCGCGCAGCACCACGCCACCGGCACCGGCAGCGCACCGTCACGTCACGCGCGTCACGGCAGCAGCCCCGCCCGGCGGGCCGCCACCACCGCCTCCAGCCGGGTGTGCGCGCCCAGCTTCCGCATCGACGACCGCAGATAGCTCTTGACCGTCTCCGGCCGCAGCCCCAGCCGCTCCGCCACGCCCGCGTTCGTCGCGCCCGCGGCCACCTGCGCCAGCACGTCCACCTCGCGCGGCGACAGCTCCACCGCCGGCTGCCCCCGCTCCGGGACCGCGCCCGAGGCCGCCGCCAGCCGCCCGCACGCCGCCAGCAGCTCCCGCCGCAGCTCGGGGTCGGACACCCGGTGCGCCAGCGCCCGCAGATCGCCGTGCGCCTCGCGCACCTCCTCCCACACCGCCGGATCGGCCGACGGCTGCCGGGCCATGGCCAGCAGCCGCCGCGTCTCGTCCCGCACGGCGAGCGCCTGCTCCAGCTCGCGGGCCGCCTCCACCGCCGCCGACAGCGGCCGGTCGCCCAGCGCGAGCGGCTGCCGCAGCGCCCCGTACAGCACGCCCCGCACCCGGCCCCGTACGACCACGGGCACCGCCAGTATCGAGCGCAGCCCCTCCGCCGCCACCGCGGCGTCGTACTCATGGCTGATCACGCGCGAGGCGTGGTAATCCGTCACGGACAGCGGCCGGCTCAGCGTCGCCGCCTTGCCGCCGAGCCCCGCCCCCGGCCGGATCGCGAGCCCGCCCAGCGCCCCCGACTCCGTGCCGGCCAGCTCCGAGATCCGGAACTGCCGCGGCCCCGCGAACAGCCCGCCGAAGGCGACCGGCAGCCCGCTGCACCGGCGCATCCGCAGCAGCGCCGCACGTACCTCTGTCGCCCCGTCCGGATGTGCCACGGCCATCTCCCCGAATTCGCGAAGTGCGGCCACCCCCGTCCGGGGGTGGTGAGACTCAGATCACTCGTCGCACGATGCTAACGAGCGGGTTCTGCAACGAGGAGGACATGTGACGGCAACCGACGTGACCGAAGAGTTCCGCGCGGCGCGGGATTTTCTGCTCGGGCACCGGGAGGACTACACGGCCGCCAGCGCTGGATTCTCCTGGCCCCGCCCCCGGGAATTCAACTGGGCGCTCGACTGGTTCGACCGGATCGCCGCGGGCAACGAGCGGACCGCCCTGTGGATCGTGGAGGAGGACGGCGGCGAGACCCGGCTCTCCTTCGACGCGCTGCGCGACCGCTCCGGGCGGGTCGCGAACTGGCTGCGCGCCCAGGGCGTACGGGCCGGGGACCGGATCGTCGTCATGCTCGGCAACCAGGCCGAGCTGTGGGAGACCGCGCTCGCCGCGATGAAGCTGCGCGCCGTCGTCATCCCCGCCACCCCGCTGCTCGGCACCGCCGACCTCGCCGACCGCATCGAGCGCGGCCACGCCGCCCATGTGCTCGTACGGGCCGAGGACCGCGAGAAGTTCACCGACGTGCCGGGCGACTACACGCGCATCGTGGTGGGCGGAGGCACCGGAAGCGCGGACGGCACGGACGGCGGCTGGCTCCCCTACGAGGACGCCTACCAGTGCCCCGGCGCGTACCAGCCGGACGGGCCCACCCTCGCGGACGACCCCCTCATGCTGTACTTCACCTCCGGGACCACGGCCCAGCCGAAGCTGGTCGAGCACACCCATGTCTCGTACCCCATCGGCCATCTGTCCACGATGTACTGGATCGGGCTGCGGCCCGGCGACGTCCACCTCAACATCTCCTCGCCCGGCTGGGCCAAGCACGCCTGGTCGAACCTGTTCGCCCCGTGGAACGCCGAGGCCACCGTCTTCGTCCACAACTACACGCGCTTCGACGCCGCCCGCCTCATGAGCGAAATGGACCGCTGCGGCATCACCAGTTTCTGCGCGCCGCCCACTGTGTGGCGGATGCTCATCCAGGCCGACCTCGGCGCGCTGCGCACCCCGCCCCGGGAGGCCGTCGCCGCCGGCGAGCCGCTCAATCCCGAGGTCATCGACTCCGTGCGGCGCGCCTGGGGCGTGACCATCCGCGACGGGTTCGGGCAGACCGAGACGTCCGTGCAGATCGCCAACTGTCCCGGCCAGAGAATCAAGTCCGGCTCCATGGGCCGCCCCAGCCCCGGCTTCACCGTCGCCCTCCTCGACCCGGTCACCGGCAAGCCCGGCGACGAGGGCGAGATCAGCCTCGACCTCTCCGCCCGGCCCGTCGGGCTGATGACGGGGTACGAGGGCGACCCGGAGCGCACCGCCGAGGCGATGGCGGGCGGCTACTACCGCACCGGCGACATCGGCTCGCGCGACGCGGACGGCTACATCACCTACATCGGCCGCGCCGACGACGTCTTCAAGGCGTCCGACTACAAGATCTCGCCCTTCGAGCTGGAGAGCGCGCTGCTGGAGCACGAGGCCGTCGCCGAGGCCGCCGTCGTCCCCGCCCCCGACCCGCTGCGGCTCGCGGTGCCCAAGGCGTACATCGTCCTCGCGGCGGGCTGGGAGCCGAACAGCGAGACCGCCACGGCGATCTTCGCCCACTCGCGGGCGGCCCTCGCGCCGTACAAGCGCATCCGCCGCCTGGAGTTCGCGGAGCTGCCCAAGACCGTCTCCGGGAAGATCCGCCGCATCGAGCTGCGCGAGCGCACGGCGCAGGGCGGCGGCGCGGAGTTCCGAGAGGAAGACCACCGATGAGCGCACCGCAGAGCTCCCTGTCGTACGCGAGCGGCGCCGGCGACGCCCCGCTGCTCGGCGACACGATCGGCGCGAACCTGGCCCGCGCCGTCGAGCGGTTCGGCGAGCGGGACGCGCTCGTCGACGTCCCGAGCGGCCGCCGCTGGACGTACGCGGAGTTCGGCGAGGCCGTCGAGGAGGTCGCCCTCGGGCTGCTCGCCAAGGGCGTCGCGAAAGGCGACCGGGTCGGCATCTGGGCGGTCAACTGCCCCGAGTGGGTGCTCGTCCAGTACGCCACCGCGCGGATCGGCGCGATCATGGTCAACGTCAACCCGGCCTACCGCGTGCACGAGCTGGAGTACGTGCTCGGGCAGTCCGGCATCGAGGTGCTGATCGCCTCCGTCGAGCACAGGAGCAGCGACTACCGGCGGATGGTCGAGCAGGTCCGCTCCCGCTGCCGCGCGCTGCGCGACGTCGTCTACATCGGCGATCCGACCTGGCAGGGCCTGATACGGGCGGGGGCCGGGGTGCGGCACGAGCGGCTCGCCGAGCGCGAGGCGCAGCTCTCCTGCGACGACCCCGTCAACATCCAGTACACCTCGGGCACCACCGGCTTCCCCAAGGGCGCCACCCTCTCCCACCACAACATCCTCAACAACGGCTACTTCGTGGGAGAGACCGTCGGCTACACCGAACGGGACCGGATCTGCCTGCCCGTGCCCTTCTACCACTGCTTCGGCATGGTGATGGGCAACCTCGGCGCGACCAGCCACGGCGCGTGCGTGGTCATCCCCGCGCCGTCCTTCGACGCCGCCGCCACCCTGCACGCCGTCGAACGCGAGCGCTGCACCTCGCTGTACGGCGTCCCCACCATGTTCATCGCCGAACTGGAGCTGCCGGACTTCGCCGCGTACGACCTCTCGACGCTGCGCACCGGCATCATGGCGGGCTCGCCGTGCCCCGCCGAGGTGATGAAGCGCGTGGTCGGCGAGATGAACATGGCCGAGGTGTCCATCTGCTACGGCATGACCGAGACGTCGCCGGTCTCCACCCAGACCCGGCGCGAGGACGACCTGGAGCGCCGCACCGGCACGGTCGGCCGGGTGCTGCCGCACATCGAGGTGAAGGTCGTGGACCCGGCGACCGGGGTCACCCTGGAGCGCGGCGAGGCCGGCGAGCTGTGCACCCGCGGCTACTCGGTGATGCTCGGCTACTGGGACGAGCCCGAGCGCACCGCCGAGGCCGTCGACCGCAGCCACTGGATGCACACCGGCGACCTCGCGGTCATGCGCGAGGACGGCTATGTGGTGATCGTGGGCCGCATCAAAGACATGATCATCCGCGGCGGCGAGAACGTCTATCCGCGCGAGATCGAGGAGTTCCTCTACTCCCACCCCAAGATCTCGGACGTACAGGTCATCGGCGTCCCCGACGAGAAGTACGGCGAGGAGATCATGGCCTGCGTCATACTCCGCGACCGCGCCGGGACGCTCAGCCGCGAGGAACTGGCCCGCTACTGCCGGGGGCGGCTCGCGCACTACAAGGTCCCGCGCTATCTGCGCATCCTCGACGCCTTCCCGATGACGGTCAGCGGCAAGGTCCGCAAGATCGAACTGCGGGAGGAGGCGGCGGCGCGGGGAGCGGGGGCGTAGCCGTGCCGGGGCGGACGGCTCCTGCGCGACGCCCTCCACACGTGACGGCGGCCATCAGCGGCGCCGACGCGCCTGCCAGTACGCGAGGGCATGCCGGGCGGCGCGGGTGCCGGGATGGTCCGATCCCTGGAAGCGGACGCGGTCGGCGACCAGTTCGGCGAAGTCGGCTGTGGCAGCGGCGGCGTCCCCCGCTCGCCCCCGCCAGTGGGCGAGATTGTGGCGAGTGCTGAAGGTGTCCGGATGGTACGGACCCTGGATCCGCATACGGTCGTCGAGCAGTGCGGTCAGTTCCGCCACGGCGCTGCGTGCGCCGTGTGCCTGGCCACGCCAATGCGCGAGGTTGTGCCGGGTGTTGAGGGTGTCGGGATGGTACGGGCCCTGGATCCGGCCCCGGTCGTCGACCAGCGCGGCCAGTTCCGCCACGGCTCCACCTGCGTCTCCCGCCTCGCCCAGCCAACGCGCCTTCTCATGACGGGCGTTGAGGGTGTCGGGGGCGTCGGACCCCTGGATCCGGCTCCGGTCGGAGACCGTCGCCGTCAGGGCGTCCACGGCGGCGGGCGCGTCACCGGTCTCCCCCTGCCAGCGGCCGAAGGCCTGCCGGGCGGCGAGCGTTTCCGGATGGTCGGGGCCCACGGCCCGTAGCGTGTCCGCGACGAGGCGCGCGAAGTCGGCCACGGCGGCATGCGGGTCCCCCTCCTCCCCGCGCCAGTGGGCGAGGGCGTGCCGGGCGGCGAGGGTGTCGGGGTGGTCCGGACCCTGGCAGCGCGTACGGTCGGAGACCAGCCCCGCGAAGGCGGTCGCCGCCGCGCCGGGATCGCCCGACATGCCGCGCCACAGCGCCAGGTTGTGCCGGGCGGACAGCGTATCGGGATGCCCGGCGCCGTACCGGGCGCGCGCCATGACGGTCAGGCGGCGGAAGTACGCCACGGCGGCCCCCGTCTGGCCGGTCGCGCCGAGACTCTGACCGGTACGGAAGAGCACCGTGTGCGGGCCGTCGGAGCCGAGCAAGGAATCCTCACAACAACCCGTCAGCGCTTGGGCGTTGGCGCGCAGCGCCTGCGCGAGGAGGACGTCGGTCTCGGTCTCGGGCCATACGTGGATCAGCGCGTCGGCGGCGGTGCGCGCGAGCCGGGCGAGCTCGTCCCGCGGCAGGTCGTCCCGGGTGGCGCGCTGGACGAGGTGGTGGACGCGAACCGTCTGCACGGAGCTGTCAGGGGTGTGGTCGACGAGGCTCAGACGGTGCAGTGCGCGCAGCGCCAGGACGGCGTCCCGCTCCGTGACCTCGTACGCGCCCGAACACGCGGCGGTGCGGCGCCCGGCCAGATGGGCGAGAGCGGGCGGGCTGCGCACGACGGAGGCGGGGACGCCCTGGGCGTCGAGTACGGAAAGGAGTTGCAGCATGGGACGGGCCAGCCCGGCGGGCCGCATCCGGTCCGCGCGCTCGACGGACAGCGACCACGCGGCGGACACAGCATCGGTCTGGTCGTCCGGAAGCCCGCAGGGCTCGGGCAGCAGCGCGGCGAGCGTCCGGGCGCGGTCGTCGAGCTCGACGCGGTACTCGGCGCAGCCCATCCCGGCGTCGACGAGATAGGCGACGGCCTGGGACAGGGCCAGGGGCAGATGGCCCAGCTCGTCGGCCAGGGCGGCGAGCTGTCGCGGCGACTCGGTGCGGCCGTGGGCGGCGAGGGCGGTGGCGAGATAGGCGGCCGACTCGTCGGCGGTGAACAGGTCTACGTGCACGGCCTGGTGGTCCTGGTGCGCGAGCGCGGCATCGCGGCGCCGCGTGGTGATCAGTGTGTGTCCCCGCGGGCTGCGAGGGGGCCACAGCCCGCGCAGGTCGGCGGGGTCGGCGAGGTCGTCGAGTACGACGAGCCAGGTGTGCCGCTCCGCGGGGCGCCCCGGTTCCAGCCAGGCGAGGAACGCGCGTGCCGCCTGCTCGGGGTCGCGGGCGTCGGAGCCGAGCACCTCGGCGGCGGTCTGCGCGTAACCGGCGACGATCGCGGCCCGGGTGCCGGCGCTGATCCACACCAGCAGATCCAGGCTCCCGGACGCCCGCAGGGCGCCGGCACACCGGGCGGCGAGCTGCGTCTTGCCGACTCCGCCCATACCGGTCACCACCAGGCACGGCGGCGACGCTCCGGCCGCGGAGAGCGCCCGCTCCACCTCGGTGACGGCGGCCCGGTCCTGGAAGCAGTGGGCCGGCCGGGGCAGGACGCCGACCTGATGCGGCCTGCTCACCACCGATGAGCCGCGACCGCTTCGGGCCACCGCGCAGTAGGTGACCTGGCCGCCCCCGGCGACGTACCCGATGGCCAGCCCGCCGCTTCGGGCGTCGGCGTGTATCCCGTCAGCCTGTATCCCGTCGGCTCGGACTTCTTCGGCCCGGACTTCTTCGGCTCGGGCTTCTTCGACGGCTCTCACGGGCTCTGGGATGGACGCCGGTCCGCTCAGCCCAGGCGCGGAGCCGGCACCCGAGGGCGGCCGAGACGTGCGCCTCCCTGAACTATCCCGGCGGCGATCCCCCCGCCCTCCGCGTGGATCGCCACATCACCGCCGACGGCAAGACCGCCGGAACCGGCCCGGACATCGCCGCTGGGGGCGTGACGGGCCTGCCGCCGCTCCTCGGGATCGGTATCGGCATAGGTATCGGGATAGGTATCGGTATCGGTATCGGGACCGGTATCGCGCAGTGCCGCTGCGGTTTCGTCCAGGCGGTCGAGCTCGGCCGGCTCGCGTCGGGCATCTCCTCGGCCGGCCCACCGAGCCACCGCGCGCCGCATCACGGCCCACGCACCCGCCCCAACGGCCGCGGCCACTGCCGCCCCTCCAGCCGCGGCCAGCACCTCCAACACGCGATCGAGCACGAGCCCCTCCCTGTGTTCCCACCATCCCCCACCAGGTCACAGGACACGCGCTGCGAGCGAGCCACGGTCTTGAGGCCGTATTTCTGTTACCCGCGCCAAGCCGCCTCTATCAACCGACAGGCGTCAGGAAATCCGGCACGAGCCATGGCCCCGCTGCCGCAGGCGGCAGTCACGCAACGCCTGGGGTGCACATGCAGAAGCTGAATTTCTCGGTGAGACGCACCGGCTGGACGTTCTCTTGCTCGGTTTGCTCGGTCACTTCACGCAGGTCGAGGTCGAAGACGTCCTCGGTGGTCTCGGTCGCCACAGCGGCAGGAGGCATGGAGGGTTCCTTTCAACGCGACGAGGGAGGGAGAGCTGATGAGGTCTTTCCCTCAACTGAGCGGCTGAAAAGCCCGGTTGAACGGACCACCCGAACGAGGGAGGCCGAGACGAGCACGCAGCACAGGCAACCAGCTCACCAGGCCGACGGGGTGGTCAACCGCCCCGCATGAAGCGGTACATACCGATCGACCCGTGCTCGGCGGTGTCGGCGAAGCCGAACTTCTCGTAGAGGAAACGCGCCGGTCCATCAGCGATCAGCGAGACGTACGCGGTAGCGGGCGCCCGCCGCTCCAGCTCCTCGGTGAGCGCGGCCATGATGCGCCGACCGAGGCCCTTCCCCTGGTGCGCGGGGTGTACGCAGATATCGACGATCTGGAAGGCGGTACCGCCGTCGCCGACGATCCGCCCCATCCCGATGGGCTCGTCCTCGAAGCAGAGGACGACGCCGTACCAGGTGCCGGTCAGCGCCGGCGCCACCGCTTCGGGATCGTGGTCGGAGAGCCCGGCGTCGGTGCGCAGGCGACGGAAGACGTCCACGGAGGGCACGCCCTCGCGCAGGTCGTACGGGTCGTTCATGTGGTCCATGCGACTCATGCTAAACGGGACTCGTCGCAGGTGGCGGCTGTGGCTGCCCGGCTACCGCAGGGAGCGGAACCACCGTACGACGGCAGCGGTTCCGGCCTGCTGGGAGCCCAAGTGGCGGGAGCCGCCGTAGTCCGGGCTGCCGAGGCCGACCAGCGGAGCGTCGATGCCGTGAGAGTGCAGGTCGGCGTGGCAGTGGGCGGTGTTCGCGGTGACGGCCTGCTCGTCCTGGTCGGCGTAGTACAGCCGGACCGAAGCCTTCGGCGTCCAGTCGCCGCACACGCCGTCGGCGACCCGCAGGGCCGCCGCCAGCCTGCCGGTGGGGTGGGCCAGCATCGCCCGTCCTCGTGGTGTGAGCAGCGCGTCGAGGGAAGCAGGAGTACCGGCTTCGATCTCAGGACCGGTGTGGGTACCGTCCAGCAGACCTTCGACCGTCCGGTCGTACGGGGCCCGGAACACCTGGGCCGGCGTGCCGTACAGATGGTGCAGACGGTTGAAGGCGACCAGGGTCAGCGCCGCATAGATCACACTCGCCTTGGGCGCCGTGCGCCCGGCCAGCAGCGCGGGCAGCTCCGCGTCCCGGAACGCGTAGCCACCGCTGATGGGGGCCACCGCCCGTAGCCGGAACCATCCGTCGGCGCCGTCCTGTAGCGACCGGGCCAGCCCCAGCGCCGCCGACGCGCCCTGCGAGAACCCCGTGCCCAGCACCTCGCGCCGCAGCTCCCGACCCTTCGCCCGTACGACGGCGCGGGACGCCCGCAGCATGTCCAGGGCGGCGGTCGTCTCCGAGCGCACGTCCATCCAGGGGTGGGGGCCGGGGCCCAGCCCTAATCCGAGGTAGTCGGGGAGCACGGCGGCGAACCCCGCGGACGCGTAGGTCAGGGCGGGGGCCTGGCTCCAGACGCTGGTAGAGACGGAGGCGACAGCTTCCTTGGACAGTTCGGTGCCGTGCGTGAAGGACACAGTTCTCAGGCGCCGTTCGCCGCTGCGGGGGAGGGCCAGCAGGCCGCTGGCAGTGGTGGGCCGGCCGTGGGGGTCCACCGTGCGGTACACGATCCGGTAGGTGTCCAGCCCGTACCGTACGGCGCCGGTATCCCAAGCCCCCGCTCTGTCTCCCGCCAACTCGTCCGTGACCTGGCGCGCAGTCAGCGTCCGAAGGCGCTGGACCGACACAAGGGCACCCCGCTGTGCGTCTGCCGCGGCCGGCGCCGACGCGACGGCCCGGGACTCCTCGCCCCCCTGCGCGACCGCGGCCGTCGCACCGCTCACTGCCAGCGCCACCGACACCGCCGCGGCCATCACTGCACTGCTCATTCGTTTCATGCCGAGACCATAGGCATCCCCGGCACCACGCGACATCCGGCCAACCAGACGGCGGGCGTGGGGTTTTCCTCAGGGGGATCCCGGTACCGTCCGAGTCCGTCGTGACCCGCGGGCGGGCCCGGCAGGACGCCGAGTCGACTCCGACCATCGACCATCGACCAGTCGTCGTCGGCGGCGGGTCCGGCCCCAGAAGCGACCACTCGCGATTCGTCAGATCCCCCCCGACTCCCCCGACTCCCCCCGACGTATGACCGGACCAACGAGTGGTCGATCAGAAGGCCGCATAATCCGACGGACGGACGGACGGACGGAACCCAGAACCTAGCCCCTCTACCTTGCGAGCGTGTCCAGGACGTCCGCGACCGGGGTGGGATCCAGAGGGCCGACGTGTGACGCCCCGGGGAAATCGTGCACGCGGAACCTGTTGCCGGGTGTGGACGCGTCGGCTTCCGCGATCATTCTGTCCTGGAGCGCGGTGGCGATCGTACGGTCCCTGCCGAAACGCAGGTACGTGCGGGGAATGCGTCCCCAGTTGCCGGCCCGGCCGACCGCTCGGCCCGCATAGGCGGTGATGGGCTCGTCGGTCTGCATGCCGGCCAGCATCCGGCGGAAGTCGGCGTCGGGGTAGTCCGCGCAGATCATCTCCTTCAGGAGGGCCAGCTCACTGCTGACACCCGTACGGAAGTTCAGCCGCAGTACCCCGAGCCGGTCCATGTCACCCACCACCAGCTCCACCGGGCTGACGGCGTTCGCGTTCTTGGGCGCCGCCGTGCAGGCGTCCGCCGTGGGCATGGCGCGGCTGGGACAGAAGGCCGCCATGTAGCAGATGTGGTGAAGCAGGTGCGGGACGGCTTCGCCGACACGGCTGACCGACACACCACCCAGGCTGTGCCCGACCAGCACCACCGGGCCGTTCCGTGCGGCCTGCCGCACGATGCCCGTGACGCGCGCCTCGTAGTCGTCCAGCCCGAGGCCCTTCAGCGGGGAGGGCTCGACCGCCATCGCCGCGAGGTCCTGCCGCTGGTACGACTCCGCCACGAATGCCTCCGCGCCGTGTTGCGGCTGGTCGACCATGACGACGCGGTGGCCGCGCAGCACCAGTTCCCGCGCGATCGGCATCCAGAACGCGCCGGCGCTGTGGGTACCGTGCACCAGCACGTACGTTGCGGTCCTGCGACGCGGGGCCGCCGCGGCCGGCGAGGCTCCGAGCCCGGTGGTCAGCGCCATGCCCCCCACCGCGAGTCCCAGCCCACGCAGCGCCGTCCGCCGGGTGGTTCCTTTTCGGTCTTCGTTCGTGTTTTCGTTCGTGTCATTCGTCATGAACACAACGCTATGAACGGCCCGTTCGACCCACCAGCGGTCCAGCACCCCCACAGGGGTGGACCCAGAACCACCCTGCCGCGCGGCTCGCAGGGCCCGACCCGCGTGCCGTGATCGACCGGATCGTCTATGTCTTCGACGGCACACTCACCGCAGCCGCGATCCGACTATGGCTCCGACCATGATCTGACCTGTGAGGATGGGGCCTTCGCTCGGACCGGGTCGCGAACTGGATACGTCTATGGGCGGTTTCGGGGCTGCTGGCTGCTGGTTGAGCTGGGCCGACGGACGAGGCACCACCTGATAAGCCACCTTCGCTAAGAGAGTCGAGTAAAAATTCCAATGGTGGATATAACTCACAAGAACTGGCCGACCTTTTCCATGGTGCAGATCCATGGATCAGGGGCTGAAGACCCGGACTGGGAAGGGCCGGATCTGATGATCGAGGCCCCAGCTGAAATGGTCGGATACCGGTACGAGGCTGCCGACGCTCTGACGAAGGTCTCGGGTACGGGACATGGGGGCTTCGTGAGGTTCGGTTCAAACGGCGTCTTTGGAAGCACCCTGCTCAACACCGTGACGGGTGAAGTCGTCCAGCATGTTCCAGGCGCAGATCAACTACGCCTGATGAACTCATCACTTCCTGCTTTCACGGAAATCGTAAGAGCGTTCTTTGAACGGTTCCCGTTTTATGGATCGGACAGCGATGAGAGCGAGTTCAAAACTGCCGCAGCAGACGTAGAGCGGATCGTACGGGAGATTGACCCGAGCGCCTTCATCCAGGATGGATTTTGGGCGACACTCGTTGACGACATCAATATGGGCGACTTTTCCACGGAGGAGATCATCGAGACTGAATAGACATCCGGACACCTCGGGCATAGGCCCCAGCCGCCTCCGCCGGAGACGGCCGGAGAGGACCGGGGAAAGCGTCGGCAGGAGAGCTTCGGTCGCGGTGTGCGCTGGTCAGGGCGACTGGCTACGGCGACCTCCTCCCTCGGCGTAGTGCCGCCTGTCTCCCAGAGCCGGAGCCAGAGCCCGAGCCGGAGGCCAGACCCAGCCCCTCCTGTTACCCTGCCAATGACCTTGATTCCGTGCTGAGGAGCCCAGACATGGTGGTGGACGACGACATCTCCGGGTGATACCCGGACCCGACAGGCCACCGGCCGGTGCGTGGAAGCGCCGCCGTCGTGGCCTCGCTGTCGTCCCCTCTCCCTTGTCTGCCGCCAGGGCAGAAGTGTCTTCGCTGCCCTGGCCCCACGAGCCCCACGAGGTCACCTCCATGTCCGATGCCTGCATCGTCTGCTCGAACCTGTCCTTCGCCTGGCCCGACGGCACCCCCGTCTTCCAGGGCCTGTCCTTCACCGTCGGCCCCGGCCGCACCGGCCTCGTCGCGCCGAACGGCGCCGGCAAGAGCACGCTGCTCAAGCTCATCGCCGGTGAGCTGCGGCCCGCCGCCGGGGCGGTCTCCGTGGCCGGGACCCTCGGCTACCTCCCGCAGAGCCTGCCCCTGACCGGCGACCTCGCGACCGTCACGGTCGCCGACGTGTTGGGCATCGCCGAGGTCATCCGGGCCATCGACGCCGTCGAGTCCGGGGACGTCGACGAGAAGCACTTCACCGCGATCGGCGACGACTGGGACATCGAGGAACGCACCCGCGCCCAGCTGGACCGCCTCGGCCTGGCCGGTCTGACCCTCGATCGCAGCCTGAGCACGCTCAGCGGCGGCCAGGTCATCTCGCTCGGCCTCGCCGCCCAGTTGCTGAAGCGGCCCGACGCGCTGCTGCTCGACGAGCCCACCAACAACCTCGACCGCGACGCCCGGCACAAGCTCTACGACGTCCTGGAGGACTTCAACGGCTGCCTTCTCCTGGTCAGCCACGACCGCGCCCTGCTGGACCGCATGGACCGCGTCGCCGAACTCGGCCGCGGCGAACTCCGCGTCTACGGCGGTAACTTCACCGCGTACGAGGAGGCCGTACGAGCCGAGCAGGACGTCGCCGAGAAGAACGTACGCAACGCTGAACAGGAGCTGAAACGGGAGAAGCGGGAGATGCAGCAGGCCCGCGAGCGTGCCGACCGCCGGCAGAGCAACGCCGCCCGCAACCTGAAGAGCGCCGGTCTGCCCCGTATCTTCGCGGGCAACATGAAGCGCGGCGCGCAGGAGTCCGCGGGCCGGGCCGGCCAGATGCACGCGGGCCGGGTCGGCGAGGCGAAGGCCCGGCTGGACGAGGCCGGTCGCGCGCTGCGCGAGGAGCAGCGCATCACGCTCGACCTGCCGGACACCAATGTGCCCGCGGGGCGCAACCTGTTCCTCGGCGAGCGGCTGCGCGTCCGCCTCGGCGACAAGGACGTGTTCGCAGGTCAGGGCGTCGACCTGACCGTACGGGGCCCGGAGCGCATCGCCCTGACCGGCCCCAACGGCGCCGGCAAGAGCACGCTGCTGCGCCTCCTGAGCGGCGACCTGACGCCGGGAACGGGCGAGATGGGAACGGGCCAGATGGGGACCGGCCAGATGGGGACCGGCCAGATGGGGACCGGCCAGATGGGGACCGGCGAGATCAAGCGGGCCGACGGCCGTGTCGCCTACCTCTCGCAACGTCTCGACCTGCTCGATCTGGACCGTACGGTCGCCGAGAACTTCGCCGACTACGCCCCCGAGCGGCCGGAGGCGGAGCGGATGAACCTGCTCGCCCGCTTCCTCTTCCGCGGGCCCCGCGCGCATCTGCCCGTACGCGTGCTCTCCGGAGGCGAGCGGCTGCGCGCCACCCTGGCCTGTGTGCTGTGCGCGGAACCGGCTCCGCATCTGCTGTTGCTGGACGAGCCGACGAACAACCTCGACCTGGTCAGCGCGGGCCAGTTGGAGAGCGCCCTGAACTCCTATCAGGGGGCTTTCGTGGTGGTCAGCCACGACGAGCGGTTCCTGCGCGAGATCGGCGTGAACCGGTGGCTGCGACTGGCCGCCGGGGAGCTGACGGAGACGGCGGCCCCTGAGGTGTGAGCCGTCGGCGTGTCGACCTGGCCCGCGCACGAGGCGCCGCCGCCCCGCGGGCCGAACACCGAACACGTTGGACGACCACCCATGTCTCAGCCCCAGCGGCCCCAGCGGCCCCAGCGGCCTCAGCCCGCCCTGCTCGCCCACGACCTCGTCCACACCCTCGGCGGCCGCCGCGTGCTCGACGGCGTCTCCCTGACCGCCTCGCCCGGCCGCCGCATCGGGCTGATCGGGGAGAACGGAGTCGGCAAGTCCACCCTGCTGCGTCTGCTCGCCGGCCCGGACGAACCCGACTCCGGCAGCGTCACCCGCCCGCCCGACCTGGGCTTTCTGCGGCAGGAGATGCCGTACGAGGCCGAAGCGACGATCACCGACGTACTTGACGACGCCCTGTACGAGGCCAGGGAGGACCTCGCCGAACTGGAGCGGCTGGCCGAACGGCTCGCGCGCACCGCGCAGGACGCGCCCGAGTACGCCGCCGCGCTCGACGCGTACGGCCTCCGGCTCGAACAGGCCCAGGACCGGGAGGCATGGGACGCCGAACGACGGGCCGCGCTCGTACTCGACGGCCTCGGCCTCGCCCCCTTCGGACACGACCGGACGCTCGGTTCGCTCTCCGGTGGCCGGCGAGGCCGCCTCGCGCTGGCCGCGCTGCTCATCCGGCGTCCCGCCGCGCTGCTGCTGGACGAGCCGACCAACCATCTCGACGACGGCGCCGCCGCCTTCATCGAGGAACAGGTACGCGGCCTGCCCGGCGCCGTCGTGGTCGCCAGCCACGACCGGGCCTTTCTTGACGCCGTATGCACGGACCTGATCGACCTCGACCCCGCGGTGGACGGCCCGGTCCGCTACGGCGGCGGCTACAGCGCCTACCTGGCGGAGAAACGCGCCGAGCGGAGCCGCTGGGAACGGCGCTGGGCCGAGGAACAGGAAGAACTGGCCGCCCTGCGCGTCTCCGCCGGGACCACCGCGCACCGCGTCGCACCGGACCGCGGCCCCCGAGACAACGAGAAGATGGGCTACGGCCACCGCGCCGGCCGCGTACAGAGCCAGATCTCCCGACGAGTGCGCAACGCCGCTCGCCGCCTGGCGGAGCTGGAACGCACCCGGGTCGCCGAGCCGCCGAAGCCGCTGCGGTTCGCGGGCCCGGCGCTCACCGCACCCGCGGCGGACGACGACGCTCCGCTCGTACGTCTGGACAACGTACGGGTCCCGGGCCGGCTCGCACCGCTGAGCGCCAAGGTGTCGGCGACCGACCGCCTCCTGATCACCGGCGTGAACGGCTCCGGAAAGTCGACCCTGCTGTCCGTACTCGCCGGGCGCCTCACCCCGGAGGGCGACGCGCGGCACCGGGCCGCCCTGACCGTTGGCCTGCTCACCCAGGACACCGCCTTCGACCACCCGGACCGCTCCGTCCGCGACACCTACGAACTGGCCCTCGGCACCCAGCGCGCCGAGGCGACACCGCTGAACTCATTGGGCCTGCTCCACGAGACAGACCTGGCCAAACCGGTCAGCCACCTCTCCGTAGGCCAACGCCGCCGCCTCGCCCTCGCCCTCCTGATAGCCCGCCCCCCACAACTCCTCCTCCTCGACGAACCCACCAACCACCTCTCACCACGCCTGTGCGACGAACTGGAAGAAGCCCTGGCCCCTGGCCCCGACTCCGACTCCGGCCCCGGCCCCGGCCCCGGCGCGATCGTCCTGGCCAGCCACGACCGCTGGCTACGAAAACGCTGGCAGGGACGCGAAATCCGCCTCCGACCCCACGGCGAAGGCGCGGGCATTACATCGAACAGCCTCTGAAGACGTGGCCTGGGCTGGGTGGTCAGTCAGGCGGTCAGTTCCGTCTCGGCCGATGTGGCGGTTGAGAGGGCGTGGCGGGTGTACCACTCGGTGGCGAACAGTCGTCTCTGTACATCCGGCGGAAGGTCGGCGACCCTGCCCGGGAGGGCTCCGCGGTCCACCTCGGAGCGGTGGGCCAGTACTGCGGCGATCTTCTGCTCCAGCCACGGGCCGACGCCGACAGTTGTCGTGACCTGTTCGTCCGGGACGCTGTACAGCGCCTTGCGCGCACCGATTACGTCCCTCAGCGCAGGCACGGCCGAGTGTGGGTGCGTGGCCAGGTACAAGGCATGCGGTTGCCAGGGGGTGCCGGCGTCCGGGTAGAGCAGCTCAAGTCCGGCCGCCTGGGCAGCGAGCACGGTCACCCGGTGAGTGTGCACATGATCTGGGTGACCGGGCAGCCCGCCGTAGGCGTCATGGGTGACCACGATGTCCGGGCGGAACGCACGGATATGCACCACCAGCCGCCGCACCGCCTCGTCGAGCGGCGCATCGCACAACCGCTCACAGCCCGGGGCCGACTGCGGAACCCGCGCATCGGCGCAGCCGAGCATCCGCGGCTCGCCTGCGCCGAGGATCCGCAGCGCCTCGGCCAGCTCCCCAGCTCGCGGGGTGTCCGCGGCCCAGGTCGCCGTGACGACGGCGGTACGCGCACCGGCGGCCGCGTGCCGGGCGAGGACCCCGCCCGCTGACAACGACTCGTCGTCCGGGTGGGCAAAGACAGCGAGCAGATCCGGCACGGGCATGAACCGACCACCTTCCAGCGCGGAGAGAGCCCGATCGTACGTACGTGGGTGAGGGTGGGTGCTGCGGCTGATGTTGGGTGGGGCGGTATTGCGCTCGGCCGGGTGCGGGTTTCGTCTCGGACCCTCCGGGTCCAGAGCGCCGGCAGCGGGAGGGAAGGGGCGGGGCAGCTGTCGGTTTGCTGCCTGCTGCTCGGCGTGCGGCTGGGGTTCAGGCTGGCTCCGCTGCGCTGCGCCGCTGGCTGCTGCCGCGATGAGGTGGATGTCCGGCGGCTCGGGTGCGGGAGCGTCTCGGGCCTGCGGCCCACAGCAGCCGAAGTGAAGGGCGCGCTGCACTGCGCCCGGGGGCGACTGGCCGTTCAGGGGGCGGTTTCCGCCCGTACAAGAGCGGCCCACGGCTGGGGAAACTCCACTCCGACGGCCGCCGCGCCCGGTATGTCCAACACGCCAGGTTCACCCTTCAACTGAGTGCAGTTGCGGCCCGGTTCCGCATCCCATAAGGCGCTTTTGTCGGGCGGCAACCGCACCCTACCTACCGGTAGCCAGCCGCGAAGCGCAGCGGAGCCTCCAGCGGGCACCACCACCGCCCCACCCGTCACTACAGGCGCTGTGGACCCGCAGGATCCGAAACGGGCCCGCACCCACCCACGCCGAATACCGCCCCACCCCCGTCGCCGCTCGCACTGTGGACCCGCAGGGGCAACCCTCCTGACACCACACATTGATGAGCAGTAAGCGCACCGCAGGGAGACCGGCGCGCCGGCGGAGCAGCGGGCTGGCGACGACTTCGACCAGCAGACGAGCAGTCATGAGGCAAGTGGGCCTTGACAGTTAAGGATTGTCAAGGCGTACTTGCCTCATGACTCTTCCAGACCTGGACGACCTCATCGCGGAAGTCGACCGAAGGTGCGACACCGCACACCGCCCCGGCGGAGAGGAACAGCCCGACTGGCTCGCCCTGCTGACCGTCGCCGCTCAACTCGCGGGGCAACTACAGGCCCTGGCCGATGACTTGGTCGAGGACTACGTGGAGCACTGCCGGATGCACGGCAGCTCGTGGACGGATATCGGCTCGTCCCTGGGTGTGACCCGGCAAGCGGCCCAACAGCGCTTTCACGTCCCGCACAAGCGCTACAGCCCCGAGACGATGACCGAGGATCTGCGCCAGGCGATGGTCCACGTGAAGCGGGCGGCAGTGCATCACCGCAACAACTACATCGGTACCGAACACCTCCTGTGGGGGCTGACGGCGGAGGACAACAGCGCCACCCGACTCCTGGAGGCCGCCGGGGTCTCCCCGAAGACCGTACACCGGTCGGTCGCGGACCGGCTGAGCATGGGCGCCTCACAAGCCGCCGAGCGCATCGCCTGGACTCCGTACTCCCGCAAGGCGATCGCCATCGCGGAGACACGATCCGAGCGGAACGGCTCCGACCGCATCGGCTGCGAGGACCTGCTGATCGGCTTGGCCCAGGTCGGCCGCGGAGTGGCCGCCGCCGTGCTGACCGACGCCGGATTCGGCTCAGAGGCGCCCGATGCCGGCCTCGACGCGGCGGAAGCCGCCCCCTCGCCCGACGCCGCGTCCGCCGGCGCCTGAGCCTGATACCGCACAGAACTCCACAAGCCACCGGGTACGGGCGGCCAGACTCCCCGTCCATAATGGGCCGGTCCCATTCATCTCGATGTTCCCTCGACGTTCTCGCGATGCTCTCTCGATACGGAGTCTTGAATGCGCCGTTTCCTTTCCCCATTCGCCGCCATATGCTGCGCGCTGCTCGGCATAGCCGGCATGGTCGTGGGTCTGCCCGCCGGGCAGGCCCAGGCAGCCGGGCCGCCGCCCTCGTCGACAGGGCAGAGATGGACGCTCCAGTCCGTGGCGAACGGCAAATACATATCCGCCGAAATCCACGACAGCGGCAGCGACTACGGAAAGCTGCGCGCCCGTTCCGACAGCGCCGGTTCGTGGGAGCGGTTCACGCTGCACAGCGATGACGGCGGCAAGACCGTATCGCTGCGCTCCGAGGCCAATGGCGACTACGTGTCCACCGAAATCGAGGACCAGGGGAACCACAGCGGAATGCTGCGTGCCCGTGGCACGCACCTCGGCTCCTGGGAGCGCTTCGTCCTGAACCGCGCCGCCGACGGGACCTACACGCTGCGGTCCCAGGCCACGGGGAAGTACGTATCCACCGAGGTCAACGCCACGGGCGGCGACGCTGGACTGCTGCGAGCCCGCTCCGCGACGGCCGGGTCCTGGGAGCGTTTCCGGCTCCAGAAGGAGGGCGGCATCAGCTCCGGTACGGATGCCCCGGCCCATTCGGCCCCCGCGAACACCGTGCATGTCATGGAGTGGAACGCCTGCGCCAACAACAACGGCGACGCCGCCTGCCACTTCTTCCGCTCGACGGCCGCGCCGCTGGCCGACGCCGTCGCCCAGCGCGCCAAGAAGACGTCCGCGGACGCCGTGCTGCTGGAGGAGTTCTGCGAGAAGCACGCCCAGCCGGTCGAGCAGCGGCTGAACGAGGTCACCGGGCGCGGCTGGGCCGTACGGTTCGCGCCGATCCAGCTCCTCGTCGACGGTACGGGCGGCGCGGTCGCGGCGCAGAAGCAGTGCCACGCCGACAGCACCGGCGCGGACCGGGGCTCGTACGGTATCGCCCTGGCCGTACCGGACGAGAACACCTGGTACGCCGCCTACCCGCTCCCCTCTCCCCCGGGCAAGGAACAGCGCACCGCCATCTGCGCCACCGCCCCGTCGCTCGCGGTCGACTTCTGCGCCGCGCACTTCAGCACGGGCGGCGCCAAGTGGGACGACCCCGACGGCAGCTACCGCAGGGCGCAGGTGCAGACGATGCTGAAGGCCGTCGACAAGCCGGGCTATCGCCCCGTCTTCGGCGGCGACCTCAACACCTCGCCGCCGGACGACGAGGACGGGGACGGGCCGGCGGACGTGACGGCGCCGTTCTACGACCGTTTCCAGGAATGCGATCAGTCGGCGGCAGGCGGCAGGCGTGACGGCGCGATCACCAACGGCAGGCTGAAGCTCGACTACATCTTCGGCCCGAAGCAGGCCGCGTACCGCTGCGGCGTGACCGAGACGGGCCTGTCGGACCACAAGATGCTCGACGCCACCATTTCCTTCGGTTGAGAGCTTGAGGCCTGAGGTCTTGATGCTTGATGCCTTGAGACCTTGATCAATTCGCATCCGCCCCGAACCGGCGTTTGTACGCCGACGGGGTGATGCCCGTCTCGCGGCGCATCAGCGCGCGCAGATTGGCGGCGGTGCCGAGCCCGCTGCGGCGCGCGACCACCTCGAAGCGGGCCTCGCCCCGTTCGATCAACCGGCATGCGAGGGCGAGTCGTTCCGCTGTGAGCCAGGCCAGTGGTGTCGTACCCAGCTGCGCCTGGAAGCGGCGGTGCAGGGT
>NZ_JBHVHQ010000036.1:0-23505 GCF_042800135.1 Streptomyces sp. NPDC057654
CCATGGCCTTCACCAACCCCCTCAAGCAGGCCGTCGACGTCGGCCAGGACGTCCGCGACCACCACGACATCCCGCGCCCGGTCCTCGCCGGCGCCGCCGTACTCGTCGCGGGCACCGGCGCGTACGGAGCACTGCGCCTCGCCCGCCGCCGCTCCACGCGCTGACGGGCCCCACGAGCCCGCGGACCGGCGTGCCTCACGCGCCGCGCGGCACACCACCGGCCCCCGCACCGCGCCCTGTCAGTACCGGCGCATAGGGTCAGGGCCCATGACGAAAAGCGACAGCGACACCGCTACGGGCACCACCACAAACACCGTCCCGGGCACTGCCGTGGACACCACCGTCGACGTCGACGAGGCAGTACGCGCGGAGCTCGGCCGGCTCCGCGACAGCATCGACAACATCGACGCGGCCGTGATCCACATGCTGGCCGAGCGCTTCAAATGCACCCAGCAGGTCGGTCACCTCAAGGCCGAGCACAAACTCCCGCCCGCCGACCCCGCCCGCGAATCCCGCCAGATCGCCCGCCTGCGCGAACTCGCCGAGAACGCCAAGCTCGACCCCGCCTTCGCGGAGAAGTTCCTCAACTTCATCATCGCCGAGGTGATCCGCCACCACGAGACGATCGCCCGCTCCTGACGGCCCCCGGCCGAGCCCGCACGGCCACCCCCGCCCCGCACGTACGGCCGTCACCCTTCGCGCCGACGTCGCCCCCGTACCGCCGTCACCCCCGTACGGACAGATAGTGCGCGCGGCGCTCCGCGTCGGCCGCCACCGCCACCCCGGTCCAGGCCATCGCCCGCGCCGCCGCCAGCACCGCGTCGTCCGCCGCCGCGCCCACCGTCCACCGCGCGAACTCCGGCGTGTGCGGCCAGCCCTCGGCGCCCAGGATGCCGATGCTCGGATGGATCGCCGGCAGCGCGTGCGTCACGTTGCCCATGTCCGTCGACGCGCCCAGCCGCACCGGCGCCGCCGGCGGCAGCGTGCGGCCCGCGGCCCGCAGCCCCTCCGCGTACGCCCCCATGAGCCACGGATCGTTGCGCAGATCCAGATAGTCGGGCTGGGTCGGACGGATCTCCACCGAGCATCCCGTCGCGATCGCCGCACCCTCGAAACACGCCTGGACCCGCTTCTTCAGCGGATCCAGCTCCTCGGCCGTCGGCGTCCGCACGTCCCACTCCAGGACCGTACGGTCGGGGATGATGTTCGACCGCTCGCCGCCGTCCCGCACCACCCCCGACACCCGATAGCCGTCCGGCAACTGCTGCCGCAGCAGCCCCACGGCCACCTGCGCCACCACCGCCGCGTCGCCCGCGTTCACCCCCGACTGCGGATCCTGCGCCGCGTGCGCGGAGCGGCCCGTGAACGTCACCTCGAAACGCGCGGCCGACGTCGTCGAGGACCGCGCGTCCACATCGTCATGGCCCGCCGGATGCGCCATCATCGCGACCGTCACGCCGTCGAACGCCCCGCGCTCCAGCATCAGCACCTTCCCGCCGCCCGCCTCCTCCGCCGGCGTCCCCAGCAACACCACCCGTATCCCCAGCACATCGGCGGCGGCCGCCAGCCCGATCGCCGCACCCGCGCCCGCCGCGCAGATCACGTTGTGCCCGCACGCGTGCCCGAGCCCCGGCAGCGCGTCGTACTCCGCGCACACCCCCACCGTCAGATCGCCGCTCCCATACGAGCCGACCACCGCGGTCTCCAGCCCGTACGCCCCCCGCTCCACCACGAACCCGGCGCCCTCCAGCAGGTCCGCGAGCCGCCCCGCCGAGGCATGCTCCTCGAACGACAGCTCCGGCTCCGCGTGCAGAGCCCGACCGAGCTCCAGCAACCGCTCCGAGAACTCCCCGATCCGGGCCTCCACAAGGCCATGAGCACGATCACGCACAGCGGCGACAGACATAGTCAACTCCAGACGGCCAAGCGGACAGAACCACGCCCACAGCTTGCCCCAAACCCCCATGCCCCTCCGCACCGACTGCGGCACCATGAGCCCATGCCCGTACTCACACGCGAAGAAGCGCAGACCCGCGCCCGCCTCCTCGACGTCCACCGCTACACCGTCCACCTCGATCTCACCCGCGGCGAGGAACGCTTCGGCTCCACCAGCACCATCCGCTTCGACGCGCGCGAAGACGGCGCGGACACCTTCGTCGAACTGCCCGCCAGCGGCCTGACCCGCGTCACCCTCGACGGAACCGACCTCGACCCGGCCGCCGCCTCAGCCGGCAGATACCCCCTCACCGGCCTCACCCGCGGCGCACACGAACTGCGCGTCGAAGCCCAACCGCCGTACTCCCACACCGGCGAAGGCATGCACCGCTTCACCGACCCCCTCGACCAGGCCGTCTACCTCTGCACCCAGTGCTGCCTCGCCGACGCCCCCGGCGTCTTCGCCGCCTTCGACCAGCCCGACCTCAAGGCCGTCTTCCACACCACCGTCACCGCGCCCCCGGAATGGACCGTCCTCGGCAACGGCGTCGCCACCCGCACCGGAGACCCCGCCGACGGCCACTGGGAGATCGCCCCCACCCCGCCGATCAGCACCTACCTCATGGCCGTCGCCGCCGGCCCCTGGCACTCCGTACGCACCGAACACCGCGGCATCCCCTTCGGCATCCACGTACGCCAGTCCCTCGCCCCCCACCTCGACGCCGACGCCGAGGAACTCCTCGACATCACCACCCGCTGCTTCGACCGCTACCACCAGAAATTCGACGAGCCCTACCCCTTCGACTCCTACGACCAGGCATTCGTCCCCGAATTGAACTCCGGCGCCATGGAAAACCCCGGACTCGTCACCTTCCGCGACGAATTCGTCTTCCGGTCCGCCGTCACCGACGCCGAACGCCAGACCCGTGCCATGGTCATCGCCCACGAAATGGCCCACATGTGGTTCGGCAACCTCGTCACCCTCCAATGGTGGGACGACATCTGGCTCAACGAATCCTTCGCCGAATACATGGGCTACCAGACCCTCACCGAAGCCACCCCGTACACCGACACCTGGGCCGACTTCGCCGCCGCCCGCAAAGCCTGGGGCTACGACGCCGACCAGCGCCCCTCCACCCACCCCGTCGCCCCCGCCCCCGAGGACGTCCTCGACACCGCCGCCGCCGAACTCAACTTCGACGGCATCTCCTACGCGAAAGGCGCCAGCGCCCTTCGCCAGCTCGTCGCCTGGCTCGGCGAGAAGAACTTCCTCGCCGGCATCAACGAACACTTCGCCCGCCACCGCTTCGCCAACGCCACCCTCGCCGACTTCATCGACTCCCTCGCCCACGCCTGTGACCGCGACGTCCACGGCTGGGCCGACACATGGCTCCGCACCACCGGAGTCGACACCCTCGTCCCCGAAATCACCCCCGAATCCCCAGACGACGCTGCCGACAACTGGCAGCTGACCGTCCACCACCGCGGAACCCGCCCCCACCACCTCGCCATCGGCCTCTACGACCAGTCACCTGCCGACCCCCGCCGCCTCACCCTCCGCGAACGCCCCGAAACCGAACTCCCCGCCGACGGCACCACCCATAGCCACACCCGCCCCGGCCGACGCCCCGCCCTCGTCCTCCTCAACGACAACGACCTCACCTACACCAAAATCCGCCTCGACCCCCACTCCTGGGACACCGCCCTCCACCACCTCTCCGGCCTCCCCGACCCCCTCACCCGCGCCACCGTCTGGAACGCGGCCCGCGACATGGTCCGCGACGGCGCCCTCGCCCCCGCCGCCTACCTCGACGCCGCCCGCGCCCACCTGCCCCACGAGACCACCACCCCCATCACCCACGCCGTCCTCACCTTCGCCCGCACCCACATCACCGACCACTACGTCACCACCGAAGCCCGCCCCGTCGCCCTCACCACCCTCACCGACCTCTGCCACGACCTCCTCACCCGCACCGAGAACGGCGGCCACGGAATCCGCCTCACCGCCGTACGCACCCTCATCGACAGCGCCACCACCCCCGACACCCTCCACGACTGGCTCCACGCAGGCGCCGTCCCCGGCGGCCCCGCACTCGACCCCGAACTCCGCTGGCGCGCCCTGACCCGACTCGCCGTCCTCGGCGCCACCACCCCCGCCGACATCGACGCCGAACTCGCCCGCGACCCCAGCGCCACCGGCCGCGAAGGCGCCGCCCGCTGCCACGCCGCCCTCCCCGACACCACCGCCAAAGCCACCGCCTGGCACGCCCTGTTCGAAACCGACGACCTCTCCAACTACCTCTTCAACGCCACCGCCCAAGGCTTCTGGCAACCCGAACAACTCGACCTCGTACAGCCCTACCTCACCCGCTACTACCCAGCCGCCACAGCCCTCGCCACCCGCCGCGGCACCACCCTCGCCGTCTCCGCGGCCACCCACGCCTTCCCCCACCCGCTCGTCACCCACGAGAACCTCCGCCTCGGCGAGGAATGCCTCACCACCACCGGCCCCACCCCCACCCTGCGCCGCAGGCTCGGCGACCAACTCGACGACCTCAAACGCGCCCTGAACATCCGCGACACCACCCACTGACCCCCAGAAACCGACCACAGAGGGAACCGCCGCACACGAAAAGGGCCCCCGCCACCCCGAAGGGTGCGGGAGCCCGCCCTCTCAGCGCCGCCCTCAGCGGCGGCCGCCCCGGCTCAGCCGCGCGACTCGTCCGCGGCGTCCGACGGCTGAGCCGTCCGCAACTCCGCCACGAACCGCTCCACCACACCGCTCTCCCGCGCGAAAGCCTCCACCGGCTCGCCCACGATCCGGCCCGCCAGCTCCGTGGCCAACGAACCCACCTGCTCCCGCAGCTCCGCCTCGGCCACCGCACGCTCCGCGTCGATCACCGCATGCCCCGCCGCGACGATCTCCTCACGCTGCCGCTGCCCCTCGGCACGCAACTCCGCGATCAGCGCCGTCCCCTGCTCAGCGGACTCCTGCCGCAGCCGAGCCGCCTCATGACGCGCCTCCGCCAACAGCGCCTCGTACTCCGCATGGACCCGCGCGGCCTCCGCACGCGTCGCCTCCGCCACCTCGATCCGGCCCTCGGTGGCCTTCTCCCGCTCCACGAGCACCCGCGCGATCCGCGGCAGCAGCACCTTCGCCATCACCGCGAACAACAGGAGGAAGAGAACCAGCCCCAAGACGAACGGCACGGGCTCCGGCTTGAGCGGACCAATGTCCATAGCAATGTCCATGACGCGAAGATTAGTCGAAACACGCCCACCCACGCGCGGCACCCCATTAGCAGACTCAACCGCCCTACACCGCACGGCAGTACCCCCATTGGGCGAACCATGACCGGAACACAACCGAAAATCGCACGAACCCAGTAACTTGATGCGGCTGTCACCCGCCCCCACCCCACACGGGCAGCCCTCCCACGCAACCGCCGCACCCCGAAGAGGCACCCCCATGCCCGCCCCCGACCCCACCAGCGCCCTCGCCGGCGGCACCCGAGGCCCCGACGCCTTACGCCCCCTCCTCGCCACCGTCCTCGACGCCCTCACCCACGGCGCCGCCACCCGCGACGGCCCCCTCCCCGCCGGCGGCCCCGACACCGTCGACCAGCGCGTACGAGCCGCCACCGACCCCGTCATCCCCGAAACCGGCACCGGCGCCCACGAAGCCCTCCACACCCTCGTCCACACCCTCACCGCGGGAACCGCCGACCCCGCACACCCCCACTGCGCCGCCCACCTCCACTGCCCCCCACTCGCCGTCGCGGCCGCCGCCGACCTCGCCGCCAGCGCCCTCAACCCCTCCATGGACTCCTGGGACCAGGCCCCCGCCGCCTCCCAACTCGAAGCCCGCACCACCCGGGCCCTCGCCGCCCTCGCCTACCCCGACCGCCCCGCACCCGACGCCCTCATCACCACCGGCGGCACCGAATCCAACCAACTCGCCCTCCTCCTCGCCCGCGAAACACCCTCCTCCCAACCCCTGCGCGTCATCTGCGGCGCCAACGCCCACCACAGCATCCACCGCGCCGCCTGGCTCCTCGGCCTCCCCGCCCCCACCACCATCCCCACACCCACCGGCACCATCGACCCCGCCCAACTCGACGAAACCCTCACCACCACCCGCACCCACCACACCGGCCCCCTCCTCGTCATCGCCACCGCCGGCACCACCGACACCGGCCAAATCGACCCCCTCCCCGCCATCGCCACCCTCTGCCACACCCACCGGGCCACCCTCCACGTAGACGCCGCCTACGGCGGACCCCTCCTCTTCAGCCACACCCTCCGCCCCCTCCTGAGCGGACTCGACCGCGCCCACACCATCACCCTCGACCTCCACAAACTCGGCTGGCAGCCCATCGCCGCAGGACTCCTCCTCGTCCCCGACACCACCGCCCTCCACCCCCTCGACCACCGCGCCGACTACCTCAACGCCGACGACGACACCGAAGCCGGCCTCCCCGACCTCCTCGGCCGCTCCCTCCGCACCACCCGCCGCCCCGACACCCTCAAAATCGCCGTCACCCTCCGCGCACTCGGCCGCCACGGCCTCGCCCACCTCATCGAAGGCGTCTGCGCCACCGCCCACCACCTCGCCGACCTCATCGACGCCCACCCCGCCCTCGAACTCCACTCCCGCCCCACCCTCAGCACCGTCCTCTTCCGCCCCGCCAACGCCACCCCCCGCACCATCGCCGACACCCGCCGCCGCCTCCTCCACCAAGGCCGTGCCGTCCTCGGCCGCGCCACCACCCCCACCGGCCGCTGGCGCAAAGTCACCCTCCTCAACCCCCACACCCACCCCGCCGACCTGCACGCACTCCTCCACCACATCGCACCACCCCCGGAAGGCGCCCCCGCCGATGACCACCGCACCACCCCCTGACCACGCCCCGACCCCACCCTCAACCCCCCACCGACCCCTCGACCTCGCAGGCATCGGCATCGGCCCCTTCAACCTCTCCCTAGCCGCCCTCGCCCACCCCCTCACCCACCTCAACACCGCGTTCTACGACCAACGCCCCAACTTCACCTGGCACCCCGGCCTCCTCATCGACAACACCACCCTCCAAGTCCCCTTCCTCGCCGACCTCGTCACCCTCACCGACCCCACCAACCCCTGGACCTTCCTCAACTACCTGAAAACCCAGCAACGCCTCTACCCCTTCTACTTCTCCGAGAAATTCCACATCCACCGCACCGAATACAACGCCTACTGCCGCTGGGTCAGCGAAAACCTCACCGGACTCCACTTCAACCACCAAATCGACACCATCCGCTGGAACCCCGAACGCACCCTCTTCGAAATCGACTACACCCAACTCGACACCCACGGCGAAGCCGAAGCCCTCGGCCGCGCCCACGCCCGCAACCTCGCCCTCGGCATCGGCACCGCCCCCCACATCCCCACCCCGCTACGCCCCCTCGCAGAAACCCCCACCACCCCCGTCATCCACTCCGCCCACTACCTCGACCACCGACAGAAAATCCTCACCGCCGACCACATCACCGTCATCGGCTCCGGACAATCAGGAGCCGAAATCTTCCTCGACCTCCTCCTGCACCGCCCACCCGGAAAAGAAAAAATCCACTGGCTCGCCCGCACCCCCGCCTTCGCCCCCATGGAATACAGCAAACTCGGCCTCGAACAATTCACCCCCGACTACACCCACTACTTCCACGCACTCCCCGAACCCGTACGCGACCAACTCCTGCCCCAGCAATGGCAGCTCTACAAAGGAATCGACGCCCAGACCCTCGCCGCCATCCACGACGAGCTCTACCGTCGCACCCTCGACGGCGGCTGGCCCGACACCGTCCTCACCCCCGGCGTCAACGTCCGCACCGCCGGCCGCGTCGGCACCACCCGCATCGAACTCCACCTCGACCACACCCAACAAGGCACCCGCACCCGCCTCACCACCGACGCCGTCATCCTCGCCACCGGCTACCGCGAACGCCCCACCGACGCCCTCCTCGCCCCCCTCGACCCCTACCTGCGCCGCGACAGCGCAGGCCGCCCCCGCGTCGACGAACACCAACGCCTCACCCTCGACCCCAGCATCAAAGGCGCCATCTACGTACAGAACGCCGAACGCCACACCCACGGACCCGGCACACCCGACCTCGGCCTCGCCGCCTGGCGCAGCGCCACCATCCTCAACAACCTCACCGACACCACCCCCTACCCCCAACCACACCGCACCGCCTTCACCACCTTCGGCCTCCCGCCACAGCAGCCACGCACCCCCGCCACCCGAAGGCCACTGCCCCTCTCCGAACCGGCAAACCACCTGAAGGTCTGACCCCGCACCCCTCATCCACAACCCCGGCACGCAGCCCCCGCACCTGAGAGGCTGAAGCCATGACCCAACACCTCCCGTACGGCACCCCCGAAACCCCCCGCCTCGCCGTCCGCGGCGAAGCCCACCTCGAAGTCGACCCCGAAACCGCCCACCTCGACATCACCGTCAACGCCCGCGGCACCGAACACCGCACCACCCTCGACGACCTCACCCGCCGCAACACCCAGGTACTCGACCTGCTCAAGACCTACGACCACGCCATCGAAAAACTCGAAACCGGCAGCTTCACCATCACCCCCCAACTCACCGAAAAAGGCCGCCACGAACGCATCCACGCGTACCACGGCCACGTCCACACCACCGCCACCATCAGCGACTTCACCACCCTCGGCGAACTCACCGCCCGCCTCACCGCCCTCGACCTCACCCGCGTCGACGGCCCCTGGTGGAGCCTGCGCCCCGACTCACCCGCCCACCGCGCCGCCCGCCGCCAGGCCGTCCACGAAGCCGTACAACGCGCCCGCGAATACGCCGACGCACTCGGCGCGCGACTCGACGCCATCCTCGAACTCGCCGACATCGGAGCCGACGCCCCCACACCCCCCGGCCCCATGGCGTACGGGCCTCCCGGCGTCGCCCGCTCCGCGGCCGGATACGGGGGCGGAGCCGACCCCGAACCCGTCCTCGACCTCGAACCCCAACGCCAGCACGTCTACGCCCAGGTCAACGCCCGCTTCACCATGACCCGCCCCACCCTCTGAAACCACCCGCGCATCGCTCATCAGAGCGCCCCCGCGCACGTTTCACTACTTGTCAACAAGCCTTAACCCAACGGCCGTTGGCCTGTCCCGACCGGCAGATTCCCTACCCATCAGTACGTCATAGAGTCGAGACATGCGCCGAGCAAAAATCGTCTGCACCCTAGGACCCGCCACCGACTCGTACGAGCAGATCAAGGCACTCGTCGAGGCAGGAATGGACATCGCCCGCTTCAACCTCAGCCACGGCACCTACGCCGACCATGAAGCGCGGTACCACCGGGTGCGCAAAGCCTCAGAAGAAACCGGCCGCAACGTCGGTATCCTCGCCGACCTTCAAGGCCCGAAGATTCGACTCGGCCGCTTCCGCGAAGGACCCGTACTCCTTGAACGCGGCGACGAGTTCACCATCACCGTCGAACCCACCGAAGGCGACCGCCACCGCTGCGGCACCACCTACGAAGGACTCGCCGCCGACGTCACCCGAGGCGAACGCATCCTCGTCGACGACGGCCGCGTCACCCTCGAAGTCATCG
Source organism: Streptomyces sp. NPDC057654 (assembly GCF_042800135.1). Classification (NCBI taxonomy): domain Bacteria; kingdom Bacillati; phylum Actinomycetota; class Actinomycetes; order Kitasatosporales; family Streptomycetaceae; genus Streptomyces; species Streptomyces sp. NPDC057654. The sequence continues at coordinate 9,553 of NZ_JBHVHQ010000036.1, forward strand.
AAGTCGACGGCCCCCGCGTCAAGACCATCGTCATAGAAGGCGGCATGGTCTCCGATCACAAGGGACTGAACCTCCCGGGCGTCGCCGTCTCCGTCCCCGCCCTCTCCGAAAAAGACGTCGAAGACCTCCGCTGGGCCCTCCACGCCGGCGCCGACATGATCGCCCTCTCCTTCGTCCGCAGCGCCGACGACATCCTCGACGTCCACCGCATCATGGACGAAGAAGGCCGACGCCTCCCCGTCATGGCCAAAATCGAAAAACCCCAGGCCGTCGACAACCTCGAAGGCATCGTCGACGCCTTCGACAGCATCATGGTCGCCCGCGGCGACCTCGGCGTCGAAATGCCGCTCGAATCCGTGCCCATCGTCCAAAAACGCGCCATCAAACTCACCAAGCGCAACGCCAAGCCGGTCATCGTCGCCACCCAGATGCTCGACTCCATGATCGACTCATCCCGGCCCACCCGCGCCGAAGCCTCCGACGTCGCCAACGCCGTCATCGACGGCACCGACGCCGTCATGCTCTCCGGCGAAACCAGCGTCGGCAAATACCCCGTCGAAACCGTCAAAACCATGAGCCGCATCGTCGAAGCGGCCGAGGAAGACGTCCTCCTCAAAGGACTCCCACCCCTCACCGAACGCAGCAAACCCCGCACCCAGGGCGGCGCCGTAGCCCGCGCCGCAGCCGAAATCGGCGACTTCCTCGGAGCCAAATACCTCGTAGCCTGCACCCAGAGCGGCGACACCGTCCGCCGCCTCTCCCGCTACCGCTCCCCGATCCCCCTCCTCGCCTTCACCCCGGAACCCGCCACCCGCTCCCAGCTCAACCTCACCTGGGGAGTCGAGACGTTCCTCGGCCCCCGAGCCGAGAACACCGACCAAATGGTCCAGCAGGTCGACGAACACCTCCTGCGCATCGGCCGCTGCCAGAAGGGGGACGTGGTCATCATCACGGCGGGCTCCCCGCCAGGGGTCCCCGGCTCGACCAACCTGGTGCGCGTGCACCACATCGGCGAGGACGATTCACCGAAGAAGTAGGCCAGTGCGTCAGGTCAGTACTTCGGTCCGATGTGCTGATCCATGAGGGCTACGGAGGCGCGGCGGGCTACGGAGACGTTGGCCGGTCCGCCTCCGCGCCGCGTCATCTTCCATTCGACGCCGACCTTGTCGAATGCGTCGGTGCAGAGTCCCAGGATGTCCTCGGACTTGTTGGTGAAGAAGTAGCGCGGATATTCATAGCGTTTGCGCTCGCCGCCTACGAGGCGGGTGGCCCAGTTGGTGATGCGGCACCCGTCGGAGTGGATCAGGCCGCGCAGAAACTCCCAGGGATGGGCGTCGACAATCTGCCGCTGCCATGGTTCGAGGGCGATGCGGCGATCGTGTTTCCTGCCAGGGCCATGCTGAGGGAACAGGCAGGGCCAGTGCCTGCCGTAGCTGGTCACCGTCACGCACCCTTTCCGTTGGAGCGAGTAGGCGCGCAGAGAGGGGCGTACGGCCAGGATCGCGCTGTGGCAGGCGTCGATGAGGCCCGGCCAGGCATCGGAGCAAGCGATGCGCAGTTGGTGGCCGCCGCGCGGCTGGGGGCTGATACAGCCGTCTCCGAGATAGAGGCCGAGCAGATAGGAGTACGCGGCTTCATCGAGTGCCGTTCCGTCGCAGCGGGGACAGTCGACCGGACGTACGCGGGGGAGGGGCTCGATTCGCGTATGCCAGCTACGGAGTGCAAACCGGGATATTCCGGTCTCCCGGCTGACGGAGTTGAGGCTGCGACCTTGGCCGACGAGTGCGAGCGCGCGCCTGCGCGTATCGATGTCGTACATATGGACGAGATTGGCGGGGCCCTTGTCGACGGGAGCCTAATCGTCGCCTGTTCACCGTGACGAGTGAAGATCGCCAATCGTTCGCGAACCTTGGAATTAAAGGTAAAGTGCCTCGGGTGGGATTCGAACCCACGCTGTCGGTGGTTTGAGCACCGTGTCTCTGCCGCTGGACTACCGAGGCTTCCTATGAAACGCAGGCTAGCGGAGAACCGCGTTGTATCAAACATACAGGAGCTAGGTAGGCTCATGGGGCACCGCCTGTCTGGAACGAGGAGTCCCGTGACCGCCGCCGAGCCCCAGCCGCATGCCGACGACGAGCAGTCGCACGTCCCCCCGCTGACGACCCGCGTCGTCATCGCGGAGGACGAGGCCCTGATCCGGCTCGATCTCAAAGAGATGCTGGAGGAAGAGGGCTACAGCGTCGTCGGCGAAGCCGGTGACGGGGAGACCGCCGTCGCCCTGGCCCAGGAGCACAAGCCCGACCTCGTCATCCTCGACGTGAAGATGCCCGTACTCGACGGGATCTCCGCCGCGGAGCGGATCGCCGCGGAGTCCATCGCGCCCGTACTGATGCTCACGGCCTTCTCGCAGCGCGAACTGGTGGAGCGGGCGCGGGACGCCGGGGCCATGGCGTATCTGGTGAAGCCGTTCAGCAAGAGCGACGTGGTGCCGGCCATCGAGATGGCGGTTTCGCGGTTCGCGGAGCTGCGGGCGCTGGAGCGCGAGGTCGCGGACCTGTCGCAGCGGCTGGAGACGCGCAAGCTGGTGGACCGGGCGAAGAGCGTGTTGCAGACGCAGTACGGGCTGACGGAGCCCGCGGCCTTCCGGTGGATTCAGAAGACGTCGATGGACCGCAGGCTGTCCATGCAGCAGGTGGCCGAGGCCGTGATCGAGGACGCCGAGGAGAAGAAGGCGTCCAAGGGGGAGTAGGGGAAAGTTTCGTGCCCCGCATGTGTGGCTGCGGCGGGGCGGTGAGGCGGTTTCCACGTGGCCGCGATGTTCAGTCCTCGCCGAGGTATGCCTTGCGTACGGATTCGTCGTGGAGCAGGTGTTCGCCGGTGCCGGAGAGGACGATGGCGCCGATTTCCATGACGTGGCCGTAGTCGGCGAGGGAGAGGGCTGCCTGGGCGTTCTGTTCGACGAGCAGGATGGTGGTGCCGGTGGCTTTGAGTTCGGCGATGGTCTCCATGATTTTCTGCATCATGATGGGCGAGAGCCCCATGGACGGCTCGTCGAGCATGAGGAGTTTGGGACGGGACATGAGGGCCCGGCCCATGGCGAGCATTTGTTGTTCGCCGCCGGAGAGGGTGCCGGCTGCTTGTTTGCGGCGTTCGCCGAGTATGGGGAAGAGTTCGTAGGCGCGTTCGGCGTCCTGATTGATTTCGGTGGGGTTTTTTCGGAGGAACGCGCCGAGTTGCAGGTTTTCGGCGACGGTGAGCCGGGGGAATATGCGGCGGCCTTCGGGTGAGTGGGCGAGGCCGCGGGCGACGATTTGGTGGGCGGGTGTGCCGGTGAGTGGTCGGCCGTCGAAGGTGATGGTGCCGCTCTGGGGGGCGAGGAGTCCGGAGATGGTGCGCAGGGTGGTGGTTTTTCCGGCTCCGTTGGTGCCGATGAGGGTGACGACCTGGCCTGTGTCGACGGTGAAGGATATGCCTTTGACGGCTTGGATTTTGCCGTAGGCGACTTTGAGGTCGTCCACTTCGAGGAGTGCGGTCACTGGTGGTCCTCCGGGCGGGCGACGGTGTCCGGTGGCGTTGCGGCTTCGGCTTCGGCTTCGGCGGCTTCGACTTCTGCGATTTCCTCGGCTCCGGGTGCGCCTTCGAAGGGGGTGCCGAGGTAGGCGGCGATGACGCGTTCGTCGGCTTGTACGGCGTCGGTTGTGCCTTCGGTGAGTTTTTCGCCTTGTACGAGGACGGCGACGCGGTCGCAGAGGTTGAAGATGAAGCGCATGTCGTGCTCGATGACGAGGACGGCGGTGCCTTGGTCGCGGATGGCGAAGACGAGTTGTTGGGTGGTGCGGGTTTCCTGGGGGTTCATTCCGGCGGTGGGTTCGTCGAGGAGGAGGAGTCCGGGGTTGCCGGCGAGTGCGCGGGCGATCTCCAGTTTTCGTTGTTCGCCGTAGGGGAGGTTGCGGGCCAGGTGGTCGGCTTTGGGGGTGAGGCCGGTGAATTCGAGGAGTTCTTGGGCGCGTTGGGTGGAGGCGGCTTCGGCGCGGCGGAAGGCGGGGCCGCGGAGCAGTGCGGAGAAGAGTCCTTCTTTGGTTTGGGTGTGGTGGCCGACGAGGACGTTTTCGAGGACGGTCATGTTGGCGAAGAGGCGGATGTTCTGGAAGGTGCGGGCGATGCCTGCTTTGGCGACGAGGTGGGGTTTCGGGGGGAGGGCGGTGTTTTTGTAGGCGACTTTTCCGCTGGTGGGTACGTAGAGGCCGGTGAGGCAGTTGAAGAAGGTGGTTTTTCCGGCGCCGTTGGGGCCGATGAGGCCGACGATTTCGTGGGGGTGGACGCTGAGGTCGACGGCGCGTACGGCGGTGAGTCCGCCGAAGCGCATGGTGACGCCGGTGGCGGTGAGGACGGGCGTGTCGGTGGTGGTCGTGGTGGTCATGGCTGTCACGCCCCTGCCTTGGTGACGCCGACGGTGCCGGGCGGTAGGTCGCGGTCGGGGACGTCGAGTTGGCCGGTGTCGTGGTATTCGAGCTGCTGGCGGCGGTTGGGGATGATTCCTTCGGGGCGCAGTCGCATGAGGAGGATGAGGGCGATGCCGAAGGCGAGGAGTTGGTAGTCCTGGAGGAATTGGAGTTTGGCGGGGATGAGGTAGAGGAGGGCGGCGCCGAGGAGGGGGCCGGTGATGGTGCCCATTCCGCCGAGGATGACGGCGGCGAGGAGGAATGCGGAGTTGGGGGGTACGGGGCCGGCGAAGACGTATTGCTCGGGTACGACGGTGGAGGTGACGTGGGCTTGTACGGTGCCGGCGAGTCCGGCGAGGGTGGCGCCGAGGGCGAAGGCGAGGAGTTTGAGGCGGAAGCTGTTGATGCCGCTGGCGGTGGCGGCGGTTTCGTCTTCGCGGATGGCTATCCAGGCGCGGCCTATGCGGGAGTTTCCGGCGCGGTTGAAGACGAGGACGACGACGATGGTGATGAGGAGCATGAGCAGGTAGTAGTTGGCGAAGGGGGCGAGGGTGATTCCGGCGACGTCGTGGGATTTTCCGAATGAGTAGCCGAAGATTTCGAGGTCGGGGATGTTGGGGATTCCGTTGGGGCCGTTGGTGACGGATGGGCCGGATTCGCCGTCGAGGTTTCCGACGGTGATGCGGAAGATTTCTCCGAATCCGAGGGTGACGATGGCGAGGTAGTCGCCGCGCAGGCGCAGGGTGGGGGCGCCGATGATGACGCCGAAGACGAGTGAGGCGGCGGCGCCGGTGAGGGCGGCTGCCCAGAAGGGGAAGTGGATGTCGAAGGTGGAGGCGGTGGAGCCGGAGACGAGGGCGGCGGTGTAGGCGCCGACGCCGAGGAATGCGACGTATCCGAGGTCGAGGAGGCCGGCGAGGCCGACGACGACGTTGAGGCCGAGGGCGACGGTCGCGAAGATGAGGATGTTGACGGCGATGAGGGTGTATTGGTCGGTTTTCTGGGTGAAGGGGAATGCTGCCGCGGCGATGAATGCGGCGGTGATGGTGATGTTGCGGTGTTTGTTGGTGAGGGCTGTGAGCCGGGCGACGAGGCCGGCTTTGAAGAGTGCGGCGGCGGCGAAGACGACGAGGATGAGGAATCCGGTGAAGAGTTCGCCGTATTCGGTGTCGATGCCGTAGGTGGTGGTGTAGAGGGCGATGCCGAATGAGGCGGCGATGATGAGGATTTCGGCCCAGGTGGGGAGGGGGCGCGCGGGGCGTAGGGGGCGCGGGGTGCGGCCGGGGCGTACGGTCCGGTAGATGCCGTGGAGGGCCGTGCCGAGGGCACCGGTGTGGAGTCGGCCGTGCTGGGGAAATGAGGCGGCGGTGCGTCGGTCGATGGGTTGGGCGAGGGCGCCGAGGAGGGCGGTCAGGGTGGTGACGGCCGCGATGTAGCCGCCGGGTTCGAGGTTGGCGAGGCCGCCGAGTTGGTCGGCGATGGCGATGAGGGTGTACCAGGTGGTGGCGAGGGTGCCTGCGGCGAGGTAGGCGGTGGCGTTGTTGCCGCCTGCCGGGGTGAGCCAGGTGAGGCCGGGGGTGTTCCAGGCGGAGAGCGCGAAGGCGAGGGTGAGGATGCCGCCGACGAGGGTGAGGATTTGGAGGCCGCCGGGGTAGCCGGTGACGGTGAGGTCGCCGGGGAAGTCGGTGGTCCAGGTCCAGGCGAGGAAGGTGGAGAGGACGGTGAGGGCGGCTCCGGCGGCGGTGATGATGCGGGCGGTGCTGAGGGGGAGGGGGATGACGGGGGTGGTTTCGGTGTGGGTTGGTGTGGTCATCGCTGTCACGCCCGATCCGCTACGCGTTCGCCGAGGAGTCCTTGGGGCCGCAGCAGGAGTACGGCGATGAGGAGGACGAAGGCCCAGACGTTGGCCCAGCCGCCGCCGCCGAGCTGCTGCATGCCGGGGATGTCCTGGACGTAGGTGATGGTGAGGGCTTCGGCGAGGCCGAGGACGACGCCGCCGAGCATGGCTCCGTAGATGTTGCCGATGCCGCCGAGTACGGCCGCGGTGAAGGCTTTGAGGCCGAGGATGAAGCCCATGAGGACGTCGACCTGTCCGATGCGCAGTCCGTAGGCGACGCCCGCGACGCCGGCGAATCCGCCGCCGATGGCGAAGGCGAGGACGATGATGCGGTCGGTGTTGATGCCCATGAGCTTCGCGGTGTCGGGGTCCTGGGCGGTGGCCTGCATGGCGCGGCCGGTGCGGCTGTTGGCGATGAACAGGCCGAGGGCGGCCATGCAGACGGGCGCGGCGATGAGGACGAAGATGTCGTTGCGCTGGAGGTGGAGGTCGCCGGCGAGTTGGAAGGAGTCACCGCTGATCTGGGGGAAGCTGCGGGCTTTTTTGGCGTTGGGGTAGAAGCTCCAGACGATTTGCTGGAGGGCCAGGGAGAGTCCGATGGCGGTGATGAGGGGGGCGAGTCGGGGGGCGCCGCGCAGGGGGCGGTAGGCGAAGCGTTCGGCGGCGGTGGCGACGCCGACGGAGGCGATGACGGCGCCGATGACCATGAGGGGGATGGCGAGGGTGAGGGCGGTGTTGCTGGGGAGCCAGAGCCAGATGGTGAGGGCGCCGAAGCCGCCGACCATGACGATCTCGCCGTGGGCGAAGTTGATGAGCTGGATGATGCCGTAGACCATGGTGTAGCCGATGGCGATCAGCCCGTAGGTGGCGCCGAGGGCCAGGCCGGTGATGAGTGTCTGGGGTAGTTCGTGCACCGCGGGGCCTCCGATGCGGGTGTCGGATGTGACGCCGCGCGGGGGCGCTGGTGGCGCCCTCGCGCGGGGGTGCTGTGGCGGGGCGGTGCGGTGGTCATTCCTTGAAGGTGGCGCTCTTCACGGTCGTCCATTTGCCGTCTTTGACGGTGTAGACGGTGAGTTGTTTGTTGGTGGTGTCTCCGTACTGGTCGAAGGAGACTTTGCCGGTGACGCCTTGGAAGGAGACGGTGGACATGGCGTCGACGACTTTGCCGCGGGCGTCGCTGGGGAGTTTGCCGTTGTTGTCGTTCATGACCTTCTTGACGGACTGGATGATGGCCCAGGCGGCGTCGTAGGAGTAGCCGCCGTATGCGGCGTAGGGGTCTTTGTAGTTCTGGGCGGCGTAGTCCTTGATGAAGGTCTTGGCGGAGTCGAGCTGCTGTACGGGGTAGCCGACGGAGGTGGCGAGGTCTCCGTTGTTGTTGCCGCCTGCCGCTTTGATGAAGGCGGGGTCGTAGATGCCGTCGCCGCCCATGACGGGCACGTTGGCGCCGGCGCGTTTGGTCTGGCCGGAGAGGAGGCCGCCTTCGGGGTACTGGCCGCCGAAGTAGACGGAGTCGGCGCCCGAGTTCTTGATTTTGTTGGCGGTGCTGGAGAAGTCGGTTTCCTTGGTGGTGAGGTGGTCGGTGCCGACTACTTGTCCGCCGAGGCGTTTGAATTCCTGGCTGAAGATGGTGGCGAGGCCGGCGCCGTAGGTCTGTTTGTCGTCGACGACGAAGGCCTTGCGTTTTTTGGCGTCGTTGTAGAGGTATTGGGCGGCGAAGCGGCCCTGGATGATGTCGGTGGTGGCGGTGCGGAAGTAGGTCTTGAAGGGGCGGCTCTTCTTCCCCTGGCCCCATTTGTCGCCCTGGCTGAGGGCGGGGTTGGTGTTGGCGGGGGACACCTGGGTGAGGTTGGCGTTGGCGAAGACGCGCTGCATCGACTGGGCGACGCCGGAGTTGAGGGGGCCGACGGCGCCGAGGACGCTGGTGTCGGCGGCGAGTTTGGTGGCGTTCTGCTGGCCGGAGGCGGGCACGGCCTGGTCGTCGAGCGGCTCGATCTTGAAGGTTACGCCTTTGACCTCGTTGTTCTTGTTGGCGGTTTTGACGGCGAGGTCGACGGAGTTCTTGATTCCTTGGCCGATCGCGGAGAGGGAGCCGGTCAGCGGGGCGTCGACGCCGATGGTCACGGTGGTCTTCTTGCCGCCGTTGTCGCTGCCCTTGTTGTCGTCGCGGGATCCGCAGGCGCTCAGGGTGAGGGCCCCTGTGGTGAGCGCGGTGGTGAGGATGAGCAAGGAACGGTGTCGCACGTCGATTCCTTTCCCTGGCGCGGCCTCCTCTGCTGAGGTGCCGTATCGCTCGCCGGGTGGGTGTGGAATGTGCGGTGCTTGAGGTGCGAGCCGCCCGGCGGGGTGGTGACTGGCCGTGACTATAAGGGTGTGCGGCGGGCTGGGGCAGTGGTGTCGTCCATGCTGTGACTGTCTTGTTATGACGCGAATCACTGTTTGGGATTTGTGTAGAAGATCTAATCGGATGGTTGGGGCGGATCATGATTTCTTCGCTGATCTGGATCGCTTGATTCCGCAGTTCTGTTAAGGAGTTGCGTCGGTTGCGGCCCGTTGCGGGTCGCAGATGGCGCGGAGCGATGACGAGAGATCGCGGGCGTAGCTCTCGCCGAGGAGGAAGCTCTGGTTCTGAATGGCGCGAATGCTACGGAGCGTTACATCGAGGAAGGGGAGTTCGACACCGTGGGGAAGGCCGGCGCAGCGGGTGACCGTGGAGCTGACGGTGACGGACCGGTGGGCGGTGGCGCGAAGGGTGAAGGGCGGCCGTGGCCGGGTGGTGATGGTGAGGCCCGGGTAGGGCTGGGTGATGGATTCGACGGTCACGGCGGGGCCGTCGGTGACGGTGATCCGGAGCTGGTAGGCGAAGGTCCGCCGCGACCGGTCGGGCGGTGTGACGCGGCCGGTGTAGGTGATCTCGGTGACCTGGTTGGGCCGGGGCGGCGGCAGCGGGGTCTGCCGGGTGGTGTGGAGGTAGCCGTAGCCGGCCGCGGCGGCGAGCGCGCAGGCGGCTGTCAGGGCGTAGGCGGTGCGGCGGGCGCGTACGGGGCGCGTGGCCCCGCGCCCGTACCAGCGGCGCGGGTTGATGCCGGTGGGTGTGGGTGCGGGGCGTTCGTCGGCGGGCGCTGTGCCGTCGCCGGCTTCTACGGGGCCGATGCCGCTCACCGGGTGCTCGCCGGTCGCCTCGGCCGGGTGCGGGGCGCGGTCATTCCGGTGGGCGCCAGTTCTCGGAGCTCCAGGTCGCGCCGTTCTTCGCGGTGCAGCGCTGCTGGGCCTGGCGCTCGATCAGCCGGCGTGCGGCGTCCGTGCCGTGGGCGTCCCGTTCGGCGTGTGCGGCGTGCACGATGTCGTCGTAGATCTCGCGCTGTTCGTTGGACATTCCCTTCTCTTCCCAGTCCATTCCGGCCCATTTGCTGCCGGTGAGTTCCTGCGTGGCCCAGTAGGAGATGAGGTCGGTACACGCTTGGACGAGCGAAGAGGGGGGTGTGGCCGTGGTCGTGGCCTGGGGTCGGTGGGGCGTGGAGTCGTCGCAGCCGCCGAGTGTGAGGACGAGCGCGGCGGTGAGCGCCAGTGCGCAGGCGGCGGCGGGCCGTGCGGGGGTGCGGGGCGGGGCCCTCATGGGGGCACGGTAGGGCTGCCTCGCGGGGCTGGGAAGCGGGGGCGGCGGCTTCGGGCCGCTGTATGGGGCGGGGCGCTTCGGGAGGGGCCTGTGGGGAGGAGCCCGGCCTCCCGCGACCGGGCTCCTCCCTTCGTCAGCTGCCGGTCGCCGTGCCGGTTTCGCCGTTCGGGGCGGGCGGCGCGTCGCGGAGCAGGCAGGTGAGGCGGGCGGTGCAGACGCGCTTGTCGTTCTCGTCGGTGATGACGATCTCGTACGTGGCGGTGGAGCGGCCGCGGTGTACGGGGGTGGCGACGCCGGTGACGAGTCCGGAGTGGGCGCTGCGGTGGTGGGTGCAGTTGAGGTCGACGCCCACGGCGATCTTGGTGGGGCCGCCGTGCAGCATCGAGCCGACGGAGCCGATGGTTTCGGCGAGTACGGCGGAGGCGCCGCCGTGCAGCAGGCCGTAGGGCTGGGTGTTGCCTTCGACGGGCATGGTGGCGACCACGCGCTCGGGGGAGGCATGGACGATCTGGACGCTCATGCGGTCGCCGAGGTGTCCGGCGGTCATCATCAGGGACAGGTCGAGGCCGCTGTCGGCCCACTGGTCCAGGACTTGTTGTGGGAACGTGGTCCGGCTCTGTTCGCCCATGGGGTCGAGGCTCCGATCGTCCTTCGGTCGTTGATGTGGCAACGGCTTTCTTGCCGGAAGTATTACCAGGCGGCCCGGTGAGCGGTCAGGCCGGGTCCTGGAGGCCGGGGCCGGGCGTGGGCGTGGGTTCCAGGCGCACCACCACGGATTTCGAGGCGGGGGTGTTGCTGGTGTCGGCGGTGTGGTCGAGGGGGACCAGGACGTTGGTCTCGGGGTAGTAGGCGGCCGCGCAGCCGCGTGCGGTGGGGTAGTACACGACGCGGAAGCCGGGTGCGCGGCGTTCGGCGCCGTCCGTCCATTCGCCGACGAGGTCGGCGTACGAGCCGTCGGCGAGGCCGCGGGCGCGGGCGTCGTCGGGGTGGACGAGGACGACGCGGCGGCCGTTCTTGATGCCGCGGTAGCGGTCGTCGAGGCCGTAGACGGTGGTGTTGTACTGATCGTGGGAGCGGATGGTCTGAAGGAGCAGCCGGCCCTCGGGGACCTTGGGGTATTCGACGGGGGCGGCGGTGAAGTTGGCCTTGCCGGTGGCGGTGGGGAAGCGGCGGGCGTCGCGCGGGGCGTGCGGCAGGGCGAAGCCGCCGGGTTCGGCGACCTTGGCGTTGAAGTCCTCGAAGCCGGGGACGACGGCGGCGATGCGGTCGCGGATCGTGCCGTAGTCCTTCTCGAACGCGTCCCAGGGGACGCGGCTTTCGGGGCCGAGGACGCTCCGCGCGAGGCGGCAGACGATGGCGGGCTCGGAGAGCAGGTGGGGCCCCGCGGGCTCCAGGCGGCCGCGGGAGGCGTGGACCATGCCCATGGAGTCCTCGACGGTGACGAACTGGTCGCCGCCGGCCTGAGTGTCGCGCTCGGTGCGGCCGAGGGTGGGCAGGATGAGGGCGCGGGCGCCGGTCACCGCGTGGGAGCGGTTGAGTTTCGTCGAGACGTGGACGGTGAGGCGGGCGCGGCGCACCGCGGCCTCGGTGACGTCGGTGTCGGGGGTGGCGGAGACGAAGTTGCCGCCCATGGCGAAGAAGACCTTCGCGTCGCCGTCGCGGAGCGCGCGGATGGCCCGTACGACGTCGAGGCCGTGGGCGCGGGGCGGCGCGAAGCCGAATTCCTTCTCCAGGGCGTCGAGGAAGGCGGGGGCGGGGCGTTCGAAGATGCCCATGGTGCGGTCGCCCTGGACGTTGCTGTGGCCGCGTACGGGGCAGACGCCGGCTCCGGGGCGGCCGATGTCGCCGCGCAGCAGGAGGAAGTTGACGACTTCCTGGATGGTGGGGACGGAGTGCTTGTGCTGGGTGAGGCCCATGGCCCAGCAGACGATGGTGCGCCGGGAGTCGAGGACCATGCGCAGCATGCGGTCGATCTCGGCGCGCTGGAGGCCGGTGGCCTCCAGGGTCTCGTCCCAGTCGGCGGCGCGGGCGGCTTCGGCGAATTCCTCGAAGCCGTGGGTGTGTTCGTCGATGAAGTCCTGGTCGACGGCGCCCTCGGTCTCCAGGATGAGTTTGTTGAGGGCGCGGAAGAGGGCCTGGTCGCCGCCGAGCCGGATCTGGAGGAAGAGGTCGGTGAGCGAGGTGCCGCCGCCTGCGAGGCCGCGTGCCTTCTGGGGGTTCTTGAAGCGCTCCAGGCCGGCTTCGGGCAGCGGATTGACCGAGATGATCTTCGCGCCGCCCTGCTTGGCCTTCTCCAGGGCGGAGAGCATGCGGGGGTGGTTGGTGCCGGGGTTCTGTCCGGCGACGATGATCAGGTCGGCCTTGTAGAGGTCTTCGAGGAGGACGCTGCCCTTGCCGACGCCGATGGTCTCCGTGAGCGCGGAGCCGGAGGACTCGTGGCACATGTTGGAGCAGTCGGGCAGGTTGTTGGTGCCGAATTCGCGGGCGAAGAGCTGGTAGAGGAAGGCGGCCTCGTTGCTGGTGCGCCCGGAGGTGTAGAAGACGGCCTCGTCGGGGGAGTCGAGGGCGGTGAGCTCCTCGGCGATGATGTCGAAGGCCCGCTCCCAGGGCACCGGCTCGTAGCGCTCGGCGCCTTCGGCCAGGTACATGGGCTGGGTGAGGCGGCCCTGCTGGCCGAGCCAGTAGCCGCTGCGGGTCGCGAGGTCGGCCACGGGGTGGGCGGCGAAGAAGTCGGGGGTGACGCGGCGCAGCGTCGCCTCCTCGGCGACGGCCTTCGCGCCGTTCTCGCAGAATTCGGCCTTGTGCCGGTGGTCGGGCTCGGGCCAGGCGCAGCCGGGGCAGTCGAACCCGTCCTTCTGATTGACCTTGAGGAGGGTGAGGGCGGTGCGGCGCACGCCCATCTGCTGCCGGGCCATGAGCAGCGAGTGGGCGACGGCCGGCAGCCCGGCGGCGGAGTGCTGTGGCGCGGTGACGTCGGGCGCGTCCTGTACCGGATCTCCTGCGGGCGGTTTGCCTGCCATGTCGGCTCCCCTTCGGCGGTGTGCCTGCGGCCTTGGTGCTGTACAGATCCTGACACGGCGGGCTGACAGCGGCGGTGCCGAGGCCGTGTGCGGCGGGGATTGGCGGGCATTGTCAGTGGGGCGTGGCAGGATCGGGGACGTGGCAGCAAAGGCATCGAAGACGAGCGCAACGACCGGCACCGAGGCAGCGGGGGGAGGCCGCCCCCGTCTGCTCCTGATGGACGGGCACTCCATGGCGTACCGGGCGTTCTTCGCGCTGCCCGTGGAGAATTTCACGACCTCGACGGGGCAGCCGACGAACGCGGTGTACGGCTTCGCGTCGATGCTGGCGAACACGCTGCGCGACGAGGCGCCCACGCATTTCGCGGTGGCGTTCGACGTGTCGCGCAAGACGTGGCGGTCGGAGGAGTTCCCCGAGTACAAGGCGAACCGCTCGAAGACCCCGGACGAGTTCAAGGGGCAGGTCGAGCTGATCGGCGAGATGCTCGACGCGATGAGCGCGAAGCGGTTCGCGGTGGAGGGCTTCGAGGCCGACGACGTCATCGCGACGCTCGCGAAGCAGGCGACGGCGGAGGGGTTCGAGGTGTCGATCGTCACGGGCGACCGTGACTCCTTCCAGCTGGTCACCGACGATGTCACGGTGCTGTATCCGACGAAGGGCGTCTCGGAGCTGACGCGCTACACGCCGGAGAAGGTCGTCGAGAAGTACGGGCTCACGCCGCAGCAGTACCCGGACTTCGCGGCGCTGCGCGGCGACCCGTCGGACAACCTGCCGGGCATCCCGGGGGTGGGCGAGAAGACCGCCGCGAAGTGGATCAACCAGTTCGGTTCGTTCGCCGAGCTGGTGGAGCGGGTGGACGAGGTCAAGGGCAAGGCCGGGCAGAACCTCCGCGACCACCTGGAGGCCGTGAAGCTCAACCGCCGGCTGACGGAGATGATCCTCGACGTGGAGCTGCCGTGCGGGCCGCCGGAGCTGGCCCGCGAGCCGTACGACCGGCAGGCGCTGACGGTGTTCCTGGAGGGCCTGGAAATCCGCAACGC